>CAVAYV010000001.1:0-10163 GCA_963593015.1 bacterium
CCGGGAGTATACGCATACGAGCCCCATACTAGGCTTCTTGATGATGCAGCCGATAAATTGGTATTTTTTTAGCCACGCTCATTCCTTCAGCGACATGACGATGACATGATGGCGAGTTGGCACGGAAGCGCGTTCAGTCCATATGTCTTAGTCTTCATCGCGTGGCTTTCACAAAGATTTTTAAACCCAGAGAGCATGACTTCTTTATTCCCCCGCCCAAATCTCCTCTCCTTGGAGGCCATTCACAAAAAGGAACCTAAAAACACCACCTATGCTAAATAGGTTTCAAAGCAAGGGCTAGCGGCCTTGTGAGGAAGCGATTTGCTTCGAGAAAGAAAGGCACGCCGAAACGACGAAAGAGAAAAGGTTAGCCTCTTTCAGGATTTCCTCCGATGCCAAGCGGAGAATCCGCTCTTTAAATATAGCCTTCACGCGAAAAAACGAAAAATTTTACGATTTCGCGTGAGCATTCGAAATACAAAAAAAGATAGTTTCCAAAGCGGATTTTTTAGATTTCATTGCTTTGTAAAAAAGCGAAATAACAAATTTTTTAACGATTTCGCGGAGAGGAAGCATCATGACAGGACGCAAAGAAGAAACAAAATCCCTATTGGAGCTATACGGAAGGAAACGCGCCGAGCTGGTCGTGGTCTATAGGAGGAGGCGCGTTGGCAAAACTTATCTCATCGACAGTACTTTTCAGGATCGCTTCGCTTTCAAGCATACCGCGATTTCGCCTGAGGAGCTGAAGAAAGAGCAGGCCCTGGCCTTGCAGTTAGAATCATTTTACCGCTCGCTTGTCAAATACGGGCTAAGCAAAAAGGAGAGCAGGCCCGAAAGTTGGTTCGACGCCTTCGATCTGCTCGAGAAGCTCCTGATCTCAAAAGGAAGTGAGGAAAGGCAGGTAGTCTTCCTCGACGAATTCCCTTGGCTAGACGTCGAAGGATCCCATTTCATCAAATCCTTCGAGAGATTCTGGAACGATTTCGGCTGCTCAAGGAACAATTTGATGCTCATCGTCTGCGGAAGCGCGACCTCTTGGTTGCTAAACAAGCTCATCAACAACCGCGCAGGGCTCTATGGGAGAACGACCTACGAGATCAAACTCTCCCCCCTTAGCCTCAAGCAATGCGAGGAGATCCTCAAAGAGAACGGTAACGAGCTTTCCCGCTACGACGTCGCAACCGCCTACATGTGCTTAGGAGGAATCCCCTACTACCTCAATTATTTGAAAAAAGAGCTGACCTTGGCGCAGAACATCGACACGATCTTCTTCGGGAAAAAGGCGAAGCTGTGCTTTGAGTTCGACCGCCTTTTCCAATCCTGCTTCGACCGCCCGGAGCTCATCAAAAAGATCGTCGTGCTCTTAGGAAAGAAGAAAAGCGGCTTCTTGCGCAGCGAGATCGCCGAAAAGCTATGCGTCAGCGACGGAGGGGATTTGACCAAGATGCTGAACGCCCTTGAGTCCTCTGATATCATCGAGAAATACGTCCCTTTTGGGACCGGCTCGAAGCTTTCTCGCTACAGGCTCATCGATCCTTTTTGCCTCTTCTGCCTGCATTTCGCGCCCGAGCGAAGCAAGGAAAGATTCTGGAGCCTGAACATCGATTCGCAGAAGACCACGGTTTGGAAGGGCCTCGCCTATGAAAACGTTTGCTTCGCCCACGTCGAGCAGATCAAGAACGCCTTAAGGGCAGGCGACGTCTACGCCGAGGCAAGCCCTTATTACGACAAAGAAGACGGACACCAGGTGGATCTCCTACTCAAAAGGAAGGACAACGTCATCAACCTATGCGAGATCAAGTTCTATTCTTCGGAATTCGCCGTCTCGAAGGAATATTCCCTCAAGGTTAATGAGAGGAAGAACCGCATTGCCGAGATCTCCCCCAAGAAATGGGCGGTCAGGAACGTGCTCATCTCCACCTATGGCCTCAAAAAGAACGAGTATTCCTCCGTATTCGTGAATTCCCTGACCTTGGATGACCTCTTCATCTTTTGATGGGTGAGGGTTCAGCCCTTGTAGAAGCGACGTTAATCCGGCTTGCAGAACTTTGCGTAGAGCTCGCGGTTCTTGTCTTTAAAATAACTGATGCATTTTATTCTGCTATCAAGAATGTCGATGTTCTCGAATATGGCGACCATCATGACGTTTTCGACATAAGCGTCGTCAAGCACGGCCGGTCCTCGAAAAAGGACAGAATCCTTTCAAGAGATGCTTCATCGTTTTTGCCCAAGCATTCCCAGAGGAAGGGCATGAACACGTCCTCGTATGCCACGAGGCTTCCCACGTCGAGGCCTTCTTGCCAAGACGTTTTTTTCGGAAGGCTTCGTTCAGCTAGGGGAAGGCCGTCAACAGTTTTTCATTTAATTCTTTTCAAGTCATAATCTATTTATCTCCTAATGCGTCCTCGAGACCATCCTATAACTCCTTGACTTTTTGAGGCTTAAAGCTTGGCTTTTTTCAACCCCCTTGAATTTGAGGGGGCAGAAAGTGAATCGGCATTATCCCGCTAGTCAGCCCCAAACGAACTCTTTTTCTACTTCCCAGAAACTTTTTCCATCCCAGAACTTGGCTTTAAGCATCTTTTCTCGGAGGGCATCTTCACTTGAGACCATCGATAACATTATGGAAGAGGTTCATATAGAAAGGCCACTCCCCCCACCAGGGCTAGTGATCTTCGCTTTGTATGGGTTGAATTCGACTTTGATGTTCGACCTTCAGAAGTCGGATGACACAATTAGCGAAGAGTGTCCCTGCATATTTCCTCCTTTGCTTTTCGTTTCCTTTAAAAGCCTACGAGCAAAAACATCAAGTCATCATCGAAATCATTTGTCTAGGGTAGCACCAAAGTTTTTTGGTATCTTCTTTCATCGTATCGAGAAGATCTTTAATAGGCTCTTCACCCTCTCTTCTAGGATATCTTCGGCGCTTATTTTGGAAGATATGCTGCTTCTTAAGGAAGAAAGCTGGCTTACCTTATCGGCATATTGGTTAGTTATTTTTGCTAAATCTTGCCATTCCTGGTGATATAGATATCTTCTTTTAGCGACTAATCCAAATATTCTTTTGGCTTTTCGTAGAAATCGGTTGTCGTGATTGTTTTACTGCTACCTCTTTTTGCTTTATTTTGATGTGCGATACGCTTTGTTAAATGTTTCGATTCCGGTCACATTTAAAAGCTTTTTTTCTGAAGAATTGCTGATATGTCTTTATTAGGTAAAAGATACTACTACTCACAATCCAACAAGCGATTAACTCGATGAAATTTGTCAGTGCCTATCTCCGTCAACATTCTTAAAAGCAAGACGTCTTTTGTGTATAATGAAAACATGTCAATTTTCGGTGCGAAATATAAAAACGACGACCCTAAATTCCTATCTTTAAAAGATTTTTATGATTCGATTGGTAATTTAATATCAAAAGATCAGTATATTTCAAAGAAGGATTACATGCCTTTGGTGGAATCGAAAAAAGCTGATTTCAATGAAATTTCTACGCTGAAAAACAATGATACCCTTAAATTTTACTGCAAAGTCAACAAAACGGACTATGAGCAAATATTGAAATTCATTTATGCTTATATCCATATCGATGAAACCATAAATAAGCATAATGAGCTGTTTTTAGAAAAACACTTATCGTCGGATAAAGCTTATTTAGATGGAATTTTAAAGGACGATGATGAGAACATAATCTTGGATGATGATCAAAGAAAAGTCGTTTTAAGCGATGAGGATTACACTTTGATAATCGCTGGGGCGGGAGCAGGAAAAACCACCACTCTCGAAGCAAAAGCCAAATATTTAGTGGAAAAGAAACATATCGACCCTAAAAGGATTTTATTGATTTCTTTCACTAAAAAAGCCACCCGAGAGCTTCAAGAAAGATTCAACAAAATCGGAATTCCTGCCGTTATTTCGACCTTTCACTCAATCGGAAACACCATCATTTCGTCAAATAACGAAAAACATAAAATCGTCGACCAAGGTTTTATGTTCAATACCTTAAGAGATTATCTGGAAGAAAAAATGGAAGATGAGTCGTTCATCAAAAAGATAATGCTCTTTTTTGCTTCATATCTCGAAACGCCTTTAGATAACGAAAAATCACTAGAATTATTCAAAAAACACTTAGAGAATAATGATTTGACGACTTTAAAAGACGATTTAGACAGATATAAGGAAAAATTGGTTAGAAAGAAAATAACCATAAAAGCGGAAAAGGTGAGATCGATTCAGGAGTGCCAAATCGCCAATTTTTTATTTATCAACGGAATCGATTACGAATATGAGCCACTTTACCCATACTGCATCCGCGGAACTTCAAAACCATACACGCCAGATTTCAAAATAATTCAAGGGGACCACCTCGCTTATTTGGAGCATTATGGAATCAATGAAGACGGGACAAACTCGAGATTTACCCCTGAGGAACTTGAAGCATACAAAAAACATATAACGGATAAAGAGACACTCCATAGCAAACATAAAACGGAACTCCTTCATACTTATTCAAAGTATAGCGATGGCGAATCGCTGATTAGTCATTTGAAAAAAGAATTGACAACTCACGGCTTTAAATGCGAGCAAATCGATAATAAAAGAATATATAACGAACTTGCCGAACGGGCGGAAGAGAGATATTTCACAAAGCTAATCCAGCTCTTATGCAATTTCATCAACCGCTTCAAAACAAACGCTTACACCATTGAGAAATTCAGCGAATTCCAAATGAAGGCAAACGATAACAAAGATGAGAGAACCCTTTTGTTTTTAGATATAGCAAGGCAATGCTATCACCAATACGAAAAAGCCTTAAAAGAAGCAAAAGCCATCGATTTCGAAGACATGATCAACAATGCCGCCGAAATCCTCGACCAAAAAATAGAGAGAAACGAAAAAATTCCCTTTGATTACATTTTCATCGACGAATATCAAGACATCTCCTATCAAAGATTCAACCTTGCCGAAAAGCTGTCAAAATGCTCAAACGCAAAAATCCTTGCGGTTGGTGATGACTGGCAATCGATTTACCGTTTTTCCGGATCGGATATCAAATTATTCACCGAATTTGAGAACATAATGGGATACGCAAAAGTGCTTTATCTCACAAATACCCATCGCAATTCCCAAGAATTGATAGATATGGCTGGGGATTTTGTCATGAAAAACGACTTGCAAAAGCGCAAATCGCTGAAATCCCCAAAGCATATGGAAGATCCCGTGATTTTGATGAGCTATGATGACTCTTATCATAAAAATAGCGGCGAATCAGACGAAAAAGACGGTCCTTATTACCGAATGGGTTTAGCGATTCAAAAATCGCTTGACCATATTCATAACGAATTCGGCGATGAAACGGATGTATTGTTATTAGGAAGATACAATTTCGATGGCAAAAATCTAGAGCGCCTCCTCGATCTTTTCAAATACGCTGAAAACAAAAGAATCATCTCCTTGAAATACCCAAAAATGAAAATCCGATTCATGACCGCGCATTCTTCCAAAGGCTTAGGGGCGAGCAATGTCATTCTTGTCAATGGCAAAGATGACGTTTTGGGATTCCCTTCCAAAATCGAAGATGACCCGGTAATGAAATTAGTTTTGAAAGAAGCGAAAGAGATTGATTACGCTGAAGAAAGAAGGCTTTTTTATGTGGCGATGACGCGAACAAAAAACAGAGTGTATATGATCGTCCCGAAAAACCATCCTTCCAGATTCATTACCGAGATAAAGGATTCATATACGAATATAATCCTGAATGGGCCAGCCTTAGAAAACGTCGATTATAACGATTACCGCTATAAGTGCCCCAGATGCGGATATCCTCTTCAAAGAAAAAGAAAATATTTCAATCGCTCCACGAAAGAATTGGATTTGTTCGTTTGCTCAAACGATCCTGAAGTCTGCGGATTCGTCACCAACGACATCGCCGGAGGCAATATGTGCATTGAAAAATGCCCACAATGCCTAGACGGATATTTAATCGTGAAGAAAATGAAAAACAGCAACAAAAGAATGCTAGGTTGCTCCAATTTCAACGATCATGGCGGGTGCTCTTACGTGATAATGGGACAAAATTACAGCCCTTCGGCAGAAAAGACCTCTCAAAACAAAAACAACTATAAAGAGAATGGCCGAAAGTTGCCGATAGATAGGTGCATATTGGCCGGATATCCTGTTTTGGATTTGCTTAAAATCATTAAATACGTTTTAACGAATGTGACGGAAAACACAAAATTCAAATTCAATAAAATCTCATTGATGAATTTCTTGCTAGGTACCAAAAATGAAAAATTGGGAAAATTCAGATTAGAAAACCAAAAAGGGTATGGCAGGTTTGAGGAAAAAGACAAATTTGCGCTTAGCAAGGCAATAGACGCCATGATCGATTTGGGTTTTTTAACCGTTAACAAAGAAGAATATAATCACCTTGCCTTAAACAATATCGAAATAAATGATGAATTCGCTCGAAAGCTCTTTGAGCTATTCCTAAAATAAACAGGCATTCGGAATATATAAAAAGGCAATCAAAGACACTCGCTTTCTAGTATCCTTGATGCCTTTTGACTATGAAATTTGTCTTAGAACGCTCCTAGGCATAGTCCTTCTAAACGGCCCTATTTATCTTCGCTTTTAAGATATTCTTTAAATTCATCGACATTCGAAAAAGGCTGAATCGCCTTATTGATATTTATATCATGGAGGCAGACTATCGTAGAAAGGATGCCCCCTACTCTACCATGAGTAATCGCGATACGATATAAAGGTTTATTTTCCTTTTTGGCCTTTTCGAATAAGGCTGGATAATCGATTTTCATATTGTTTTCCTTGAAAAAATCCATCAAGGAGTCTATTTCGCTAGGAAGAATAGTCATAATCGCGTATCTTTTGTTTTCTCTAAGCGTGTTTTTCATAATTGTTGCCTTTCATTTTTCTTTATAGTTTTTATCTAGGGACATATCAATTTCAAAGCCTATTGCGCTTAAATGATAGACTTAAATTCCATCATTCAAGCTTTGTCACCTTATCGTTAAATGATAAGTTTTCGGAGAGCAATCAGAGTTGTCCCTACTCTCACTCTTAATGGATATATTGTTTTAAAGAGAGGCACCCAAAGGGAAAGAAATAGAACATGCTTTGGCTGAGCAATCGATACTTTAGCTAAAGCCGACAAATGGTCTAAATATTATTTATTGCTGATCTTAGTCTCTTTTTCATCGTCATAATCCTCTTCTCCTTCGTAAGAGAAGATATGTCCGCTATGGTCATCGTGTCGGAGAAAGTTAGCCTCATAGAAACTTCCGATCTCTTTTTCCAAAGAGGATTCTTTTTGTTTTAAGTCCGCTAAATCGTCTAATCTCTTATTGTATTCGATGGCAATTTCGTTTTGCTTATGGATATCGGTCTCTGGGATAGTGATCTCTAGTAAATCTTTGGCGCTCATTGAGACAATCGCATTGCCTTTTTGGATGGAGCGGAGCGTTAATTGCCCATCTTTCGATTCCAAATACATCTTTAAGAAAGTAGGGTTAATCTTAGTGAGGTCTGGGCGAATGATGATCATCCCGCCTGTCACGATTATTTGCTCTTTTAGTTCGTAACGGACCACCGCTATCTTCGTCTTTGAGGATTTGCTAGTGATGACGAGGTCGTTCTTCTTAAGCATGAATTTATCATATTTGCTTTTCTCGCCATAGCTAAATAGAACAATAGGCTGCAAAGAGTCGTATTTTATCATTCCGTCTTCAATGTCTTTTGAAGTCAAAATCTTTGTAAATCCTTGTTTATCGGAAGACAATTCGAAATTCTTTGAGGTATATTGGCTACCAGAAAAGACCTCGCAAAGATCACCTAATTTGACGCCATATTCAGGGGCAACAAGCTTTAATAAGGCCGCGCTTGGCGTGAGATTAGAGGCATCCATCGCATACTCTTTGCTTCTAGCATCACAATCTTTCGAAAAATATTTGTTGAGGACTTTCGTTACATCGAAATCGTCGATATCGTGCGTCAGTCCAGTAGTCTTAAAGTCCAATGTCGCATCCAATAAACGCACTCTCTCATTTTTATTAGCCTTTGTGAAGACGATTAAGTTCAAGGGGCAAGAAGTTCCAAACATCACTCCTGGAAGCTCGATTATCCCTTCGATATAGCCTTTTTGAATCAAGGCGTTCCGGTAATCGTAATCATAGGTGTTATACAAAGCTTTGCTAGTGACAACGGCCACCGCTCTTTGAGGACGTTCTTGAAGCATTTTATCAATAAAGACCCACTCAATGGAGTTACGGTTTGAGAAGGTGATGCTTTCAAATATCGAAGGGATTCCTTTTTCGAATTCTAATAATTTCGTATCAAAGGAAGGGTATGTATAAGCGACTGTGCATGCATTGCCTTTTCCATTTAGAATATCTTTATGAACAACCGGGCTCAAGATTTCATCGCCAGCTTTCAAAATCGAAAGCGCCATATTTGAGATATTTACTTTTCTTTCATCCAATTCAACGCCATATAAATCCTTGTAATCAAAGTGATTGTCAAAGGCAAATTTATAGGCGTTAGCGATAAAATTGCCATTCCCTGATCCTAAATCCACTAGGACATGCCCACAAAGGTTTTTAATTAAGCCAAGGACAAGACTCGAAAGAACGGAATTAGTTCCATCCCTTTTGCCATTTCTCACTTTATCCTCAAGTATCGCGTACACTAGCGTTCTGATTTCCTCAAGCGATAAATCGTCCAGATAAGCGCAAAGGTTTTTATAAGCCTCGTCCGAAGATATTCTATTCATTCCGATAGCAAACTCCATATTTCCAAAAGAGCCAATTGGATAGTGTTTTTTCACGCAGTATAGATAGATATTGGAAATAAGATATTCGTCAGTATCCATGATTTTGTTCCCTGCCGCAAGCTTATATGCCTTCATCAATAGTTCGTTTGATTTTTCCATTTTTTCATCCTTCCTGAGTTTCAATGTGCCTTAAGTTTACACAAACGTAATTATTTTGCAAAGAACTTTTTATGTTTTGTCAAACTTAGAAGTTAATTTATACATAAAAACTTCTAAAATTTTTTCCCATAATTCGAATCCCGTGGTTAATTGGCTTGTTATCGTCTTAAAACAATCTTTGCTTTTTAAAAGAAAAAGACCACGGATCGAAGCTTATTAGGCGAAATGATCTGCAGTCTTTTTTGGGTTTAATGATTATTAGATATCACCATTTAGGTGCGATATCTATGGTTTTATGAAACTTTGATGGTGATTGCCGGACGTACGCAGACATCGCTATCAGACACCGTTGTAACGTCAGTTGTGCCGTCACTCCATACATTGACAGCATGTGTTGAACTGGCAGAATGAGGAGAACGGGACCAATAATTGGCGTTACCTGCAGCATTATTCGCCCAACTCCAATCCGTGGTATTAGGGTTAGCGGGAACATAATTAGCGGTATTAAAGTCCTTATAGCTAAGCAAATAGACATTATCTTCCGTAGAACCACCAGCATAAGTGTTCGTGGCTAAATCCGTGGTATTCGCGGAATTATCGACTGTCGTTAAAACAATCTTGGTTTTGTCTTTGTAGAAGGCGGCATTGTAGAAATCGCTATTCAGCCAGGCCCTAATTTCTGAATTTTCGTAATTATTTGAGGAGCCATCATATCTATGGACGTCAAGCAAAGAGGAAGATACGACGGTCAATTTCCCGTCTTTGCTAGATATTACGCTCCAGTTGATCGGCTCGACTTTGAACCAATATTCTTGGCCAGACACTATCGTTGTAGTGCGGTCATTGAAAACAAAGCCAGAATAATTAGGATTTCCGTTTCTCTTCGCGTAATAGTTCTCGTTATCCAAGGTATACCAGGTATTGCTTGAAGCGGAGGTCAGCCCTTTAAGAGAAGCGATTGTCGTCGCATCGCTAAAAACGGTCTGCGGATAATATCCATATGTGACTACTGAGGCGGTATCAGTGGCTTCGTAGTCTTTGCTAACCTCTTTATGGCAAACGCTGCAAGTGCCTTTGATTTTGGGGGTTGCGCCATTCAAATCAAGCGTTCCTCCGCTGATGGCATGGTTATGGAGAGTTGGGAGAGTCAAAGTGTCCGGCGTCTCCTTGACGGTTATGGTCTTGGTTCCGTCATTGTATTTGAGGACGCCTT
>CAVAYV010000002.1:0-21188 GCA_963593015.1 bacterium
GGATTTAGCTATTCCTTATAAAGGGTATAAAGGTAAGGAAGACAACTATCGCCCTGACTTCGTGGTTCATTACCAAGATGGATTTATTTTGATCTTAGAAATAAAACCAGTTATGCAGATGGCAATGGATGATGTTTTGCGCAAAATGAAAGGCTTGAAGAAATATGCTTATAAAAATAAATTCAATTGTGATATGTGGGGCATGATTGGAGGGAGAGGAAAAATATGGACTCTAGAAGATATTCAAAGGAAGAGCGTTAGACCAAATTTCAAAAAATATGTTGATGAAATAATAGATGAAAAAGGCTTTTTTGATGAATCCGATCTTAGAAGATATCGAAAAGAGCATAAAAACGAAGGGAAAAACAAGCTTAAAAAGCTAGAAGCAGACTTATCTAGCCTTGTCATTAATAACCAACATGTTTATCGGATGAGCAGGCCTAAAGGCAAAAGTATCTATTCCTGGGAAATAAAGAAAGCGAAAGCCAAAACATACAAGATATTGTTCAGATGATTTTTTATTATAAGATTTAACCTAAAAACACAATATGAAAAATAGGTTAACCATTATTAAGCAATCGAAAAATGGCTATTTTCGTTTTCTTTTGTAATAGAATATTTGAGTGGGAAAACTAAAGAAAGGAAACATAATATGTCCAAAAGAAGAGTTTTGCTAAACGGGAAAATTTATACCGTTAATAAGAGCCAGCCATGGGCGGAAGCTTTGGTTATCGATGATAACAAGATTGCTTATGTCGGCGATAACGAAGGGGCTAAGAAATATATCACTGATGAATCCAGCGTTGAAGATTTAGGCAATAGATTAGTAACCCCAGGCTTAATTGATGGCCACATCCATGCGATTTGCGCGATTGTCGCTAATGCGGGAGTCAGAGTCGGCGCCAATGATGACCTTACCGCGATGAAAGTCAAAATCAAGGAATATATCGATAGCCATAAGAATCTTCCTGCTATTATTGGAATGGGTTGGAACGATGCATATTTTGGCACCGTTGGTCCTAATAAAGCGGATTTAGATGAGATTTGCCCTGATAAGCCTGTGGCGATTTTATCCGCGAGTGGACACTGCGGTTGGGTCAATAGCAAAGCTTTAGAAGCGGCTCATATCGACAAAAACACCCCAGATCCAGATAAGGAAGCGGGCCATATCTTCATTAGGGACGAAGAAGGTAATCCGACTGGATATTACAAAGAGACCAATTGCACTAATTTGATTTTATCGGCCGCTCAATATATTGATGAGAGCGTTTTATGCGAAGTCGCAGTCGACCTTGGCAAAAAATGCGCGGCAACCGGCATTACTGGCGTTGTTGATTGTGGCAATTACGATTTCGCCGAATATTTGATGAATGACGATTTGATGGATGTTTTAGAAGATTTGGATAACCCAGTTCGCGTTGATGCATGCGGATTGATTGGCAATAAAGCCAATATCGAAAAGACTTATGAAGAATCTGTGAGACTTTCTAAAAAATACCACAGTGATAAGTTCCGCTGCACTTTCTTAAAAATCATCAATGACGGAACATTAGAAAATTTCAGTGCCGCGATGCCTGAGCCATATCCAGACGCTCCGATCGTTCAACCGACTATGAGCACTGAAGAATTGGTTTATTGGGGTGAGAAAGCCGCTAAAGCCGGACTTGATTTCAATGTCCACGCCATTGGATCGATCACCGTTCATTGCTTATTAGAAGCGGCAGGAATTCTCCGCTCAAAAGGCTATAACGACATGCGAATCATTTGCTCTCATAGCGCCTACGTTTTTGATGATGATTTGCCACTATTCGCCAAATATAATGTCGTCGGAAATAGTACTGGAAAATGGTTTGCCGATTTGGCCGAAGAATTCGATGAAGTGGTAAACAATATCTCCAAAGCCCATCCTTATCCTATGAAAACAATCAAGGGCTTTGGCGCTAGATTGTCCCTAAGTTCCGATTATCCAACGGATTTATTGACTTTCTATCCAATGCCGAATATCGAAGTGGCTGTCACTAGACAAAAGATTGGCGATAGAAACGGATATATCCACGAAAAGCAAGATCGATTGACTGTCGGTGAGGCTATCGAAGCCTATACGATCAATAACGCTTATGAAATGAGGATGGAAGATAAGCTAGGATCGCTCGAAGTTGGCAAATTAGCCGATTTAGTGGTTTATGAGCAAAACCTCTTTGAAATCGATCCATATACAATTCATGACGTCAAAGTCCACGAAACCATTATGGATGGTGTCACAAGATACAAAAAAGCTTAATTGAAATTTGTTAAAGAAAGCATTCGCTTAAATGACGGATGCTTTTTTTGATAAAAATGAATATTTTTCCATTTTTATTCAAAATTCAATCGTTAATAGAGAAAGAATTACTAGGAGGGATACATTATGAAAAAAAGGAGGGGCATCGTCTACTTGCTATCATTATTTACCTTAGCTTCTTGTGGCGGCTTTGCAAACCAATCGAGTTTGATTAATAGCAAAGGATCCGACACAAATAGTGAAAATAACGAAAGCAGCACAAGCAGCAAAAATAGCGGAAGTGGCGAAAAGTCATCCAGTGAGACATCTTCGTCTTCTTCACAGTCTTCAGTCGGTTATGTCAACAATGTTGATGCTTTCAGCGAAGAAGAACGCTTAGATATTCTCGGAGATTTCGATACCCAAGAAAGCGAAGATTTAAGCGAATACACGAATATCATCGATGTCTCAAGCCTTGCTTCTGGAGAAAGCAAAACTATTAAAGAAGCGGGAACCTATATTCTTACTGGCAATAATGACAATGCGAAGATTCTCATAAATAGTTCTGACGATGTGACGATAATTTTGAATGGCGTAAATTTAACTTATGGCGATGGATCGCCTTTCGAAGTCAAAAACGCCAATTCGTTGACCGTTCATGTTGCTAGCAAGACCAAAAACTATTTTAGTGATACCTCAGCGACGACTTCCGATGCCACTTTCTTAGTGAAAAAAGTCGCCTTGAATCTCGAAGGAAATGGATATTTGTATATAAATGCGAATGGTTTGGTGGATGATAGCGCCGATACCGATTACGGCGTTGGCTTACAAGCGGCGAAAGGGCTAAATATCAAAGACACCCATTTGATAATCAATTCTAATTCTCATGCCATCAAGGCCAAGTCTGGGTTAGAAGCTGACTCAGCGAGCTTTTATCTAACTTCGAAAAAAGACGGAATTCATTCTTCGGAAGGAGGAGCGCTTATTTCTAATTCCTCTTTTGATGCAGAAACTTATGGCGATGGTATCGATGCCGTGACAGATGTTATTTTGACTGACGTCATAGGGCACTTCAAAACTATCGGCACCTATATCAAATACGATTCTAGCGCCGATAGCGATGGCTCTTTGTATGAAGATTCGATATATGTGTTAAAAGACGGGGAATATGCAAAGATTTCGAGTGATGATATGTCTAGATATAGCACTCGTTATTATTTGGAACAAAAATGCAAAGGTTTAAAAAGCGAAGCTAAAGTTGAAATAAACGGAGGCGATTATTACTTCGAAACCGCGGATGATTGCATTGCCTCCGATACCGAAATCGATATTTTAAAAGGCGATTTAGTTCTATCGACAGTAGATCAAGCGATTAACTGTGACAAGCTTTTGAACATTGGAAGCGAATCTTCTAGCGATTCCGATTTATCGATTAAGATTTTCAACGCTTATGAAGGGATTCAGGGTGGGCAGATCCATTTCTATGATGGTTATACCTATATCGTATCTTCTGATGATGGCATCAATGCCACATCTGATTCCGATGGCTACTCAGTATCGATGAATTTTCATGATGGCGCTTATGTTACAGTGAATGCTGATGGCGATGGAATTGATTCCAATGGCGATATTGCAATGGATGGTGGAAATCTACTTATTTTCGGACCGAGCGGGGATGGGAATGGGGCCTTGGATTTTGACGGGACATTCACTTTTACTGGTGGTGATCTTTTAGCTATCGGTTCTAATGGCATGGCCCAAACCCCAAACACAAATTCGATTAATGCAATTTCTTATACAGGATCGAATTTAAACGATGGTGAGCTTATTTCCATCTCTTCAAATGGGTATGAATTCTCTGTCATCCTCCCTAAAACATATAATGGATTCAATATTGTTGCGCAATCTGAGAAATTTGTTACTGGAAATGCGGTGGCAATTTCAAAAGATGTCGTCTCTAACGCCACTTTCAGGAATGGGGTTTATTTTGGAGAAACCTTATCCAATGGTGGCACCTCTCTTGTTAATGGAACTATTTCCAAAGGGCTCACTTCTTTAGGGAATAGCCAAGGTGGCGGAAATGATCATGGCACTCCTGGTGGCGGAGGAAGACCAGGCGGAAGATAAAATGAAAAGTCGCTTGTAGAATCGAGCGACTTTTTGGTTAGAATGGCAAATCGTCAGAAAGCCCATTTATTTTTTGATTATAGCTTTTTTCAGTTTCGTCACCTGTTGCTCATATAGGCTTTCGCCTAGAACCTCTTTGGCTTTATTTAGCTTTCTTAAATCCGAGAAGAATGAGCACAATGTGTAATCATCTGAATTCAAGGATATGCTTATGACCATCTCGTCGTCTTGTGGCATGCTTCCAACAAATAATTCCGATTTCAGCAACGACAATACACATTCTATGGCATCTTCGTATGTGACAATGTTTTTTCGAATTTGGCATTTTCTTGACCGGTTAAGAGAAAATCCGTGGAGGCGCCAAGAACTTTCGCCAATTTTATGAGATAAAATGGGATGGCGTTGATTTTCTTTTCTCCCAATTAGAAAATGTTTTAGCTGAGCTTCCGGATTCCGCTTTTGATATTTATTAGTTAAAACGAATTGAACTTTTGGATGCTAAAGCGTCGCTACCCACATCATCGTTACTGCTCGTCAATGCAAGGCAATTAGAGAAAATACAGAAAACTGCAGGAAAAACATTCAAAAAAGAATAAAATATCAATAACGCCGCAAAAGCCCTTTTGAATTTTTGTTTATAGAAATATAAGCCAAAATTAAAGGGATTTTCATTTCGTAAATTCGGGCAATTTCTATACGACCATCCAAAATGCGGGCTTTGACGCAAAATTACCCACGAAAAAAGAATTGATAAGGTTTATAATTGTCACACTTGCATCACAATGAGGACAACTTTATGGATGAGATAACAAGAAATAGGCTCTACCGACCATTTATGTCATACCAAGTTTTGAAGTATATTGGTATGTTTTTGGTCACCATTTCTCAAATGGTTACTTTGGGGACGATTTATAATTTGATTTTTGGCACGAAAGGCATCTTGAACGAAACCTGGACTTACATTCTTTCGATGCTTTCCGTGATTGGTCTGCCTTTGGTTTTAATCGGGACTTTATCCAACATCATCTACAATCGGAAAAAAGTGTTCGTCTACCTTGGTTTGTATTTGGCTTTAGGCATCGCCTTCGTCTTTATCGTTCAGCTAGGCATTTGGGGGTATATGAACATCCTCATTTCCAATAGCGGTTTGAAGCTGACGACTGAGCAAACGACTTGGCTTGGGAACGCCATAATCACCGCCTTAGGCAAATTCCAAAGCCTTAATATTTTCATGGATTTATTCCTAGTCGCTCTTTTCTATTTGTTCATGTTTTATAAGCCGAAAAAGATCGATGTGAAATTGTTCCGTTGGGGCGTTTTGATCCCGATCGCTTATTTGATTACGTCTTACATCCTCAACACTTGCAATAAGTTTGGTGTGATTAGCTTGAACTTTTACGGTCTGTCTTTCTTAGTCAGCAAAAAACCGTCTGCTTATGCAATCTTCTTATCAATGCTTATTTACTTGAAGATATTTAACAAAGAGACGGAAGAAGGGGATTTCAACGTCGATAGCTTTGACTTCTCTATTTTTATGTCTTTGGCTATTGTTTTCATCAGCATTATCGATGCATTCTTTTATTTCATCCCTAACGCCACGAAATTCGGCTTCGGCGATTCTTACTGCTATTTCATGTGTGTTCCATTCGTTCTCTGCTATGACTATAACAAGGAAATCAAACATCCTTGGATAGGCTTCACGATGCCTGCTTATTATGGTGTCACCTATGGCATCATTCTTTATTTCTTCACCGCTTTGATTGTTTTGGTTCTAACATCTGGGAAAGAATACATTCAATCCTTCATTGATCTTATTTCCAAAGTCTAAATCGTTTGTAATGGCATTATCGAAAGGTGATGCCATTTTTAATCATTATATTTGTTGTTTGTTTAATAACGGCGGTTGAAAAAGACTTTTTTATTTGCTTTCTTTTTCGGTAAATCGGTCGATAAAATCTAAACAATAAGAAAACTAAAAAATATTTTTTCGATGGAAATTTAAGCCGTTCAAATAAATATTTTAAAATTAAAATTAACGAAATATTTAGATTCTTTCTTTAAAAAATGGTTAGAGACCGCTAATTAAATTTAAAAAAATGGATTTTTTAATTTTAGAAGTGCTTAAAAAATATAGGCGCTTAACGCTTGCAAAGTTCAACAATCACAATATCATAAAAGCGCAATTTAGGAGAATAAATATGCAACCTTTATTATTATCAGACGCGGTTGATGTTGGTTCTAACATTGCTAAGGCTATGTCCAACACGAGCCTTTGGACGGCCATTGCAAAAACGATCATCATCATCTTTTTGGGCTTTTTCCTCACTAAGAAGAAAATCTTCCCAGCTGGCACTGGCAAAACCTTGACGAAAGTCGTCATGACTGTCGCTCTTCCTTGCCTCGCTTTCACGGGATTCATGACTGATTACAGCCTTTCTCAAGGCATAGATGCCATAGTGAACCTAATATTCGGATTCGTTATCTATGTCATCTTCATCTTCTTAGCAAAACTTATCTTCATTTGGGTCAAAGATCCAACTAAGAGACAAGTCCTTTGTATCTTATTCGCTTTTGGCTCGACAACTTTCTTTGCCCAACCTCTTATCTCGGCAATCTTCCCAGGCGCCTATAACAACAGCAATATGTTGAATGTCGCCTATCGTGTCTTCCTTTATAGCTATGCCTATTTGGCCATCTCCGGTTTGAAAATCGGACAAACAGAAGATACTTCTATTAGCAAAACTTTGAAGAAGATCTTCCTCAACCCAATCATCATCGCCACTTTGGTTGGCTTGGCGCTTTGGTTCTTGCAAGCCATCCCAGGAAGCGCCATTGTTCGTACCGATTGGCTCTCTCCGAAAGCTGGCGTCTCTTATGAGGATGCCGCAAAAGTTGTCTTCTGGCGTTTTGATGTCACTCTTCCTTGGTTCTATCAAGTCGCAAAAACTCTCGGCAGTTTATCGAGCCCACTGGTTTGGCTTGCTATCGGCTGCACTCTTGGCAATGCTTCCTTCAAAGAGGCCGCTACCGACAAATACGCTTGGATCTATTCCATTATCAAAGTCTTTGGTGCTCCAATCATCGTCTTAGCTATCCTTTGCTTAGTTGAATGGATTGCCACTCTCTGCGGTTATCCGCAATTAATCAGCGCTGAAACGATGCAATCTAGCTTAATGATGTGGATGGTTCCACCTGCGACTGTCGCCGTTGCTTATTGCATTAACTTCGACAAAGAAAAACAAATGGCTTCCAACGCCTCGGTTATTTCTACTTTAGTCGCGGTTCCAGGAATCGTTGTTTGGGTTCTTATCATCACACTTTTGACTGCTTCCGGATTCTTTCCAGCAGTCGGTGCTTAATCAATAAGGAGTAAAAAAATGAAAGGCAAAATGATTTGCTTTGGCGTTCGTGATTACGAAAAGCCATATTTTGAAAAATTAGGGAAACAATACGATTACGAATTAGTTCTTCGCCCAGAATATTTAAATGATACTAACTATGAATTAGCCAAAGGCTATGAGATGGTTATGGTACGCGGCAATTGCCCAGTCAATCATGACCATATGGGTGAGCTTGCCAAAAGCGGACTTAAATATTATTTAACCCGTACGGCTGGATATAACCACGTCGATATCGCTGCTTGCAAGGAGTTTGGCATTGAGACTGCCTTCGTCCCAGGATATAGCCCAAATGCGATTTCTGAATTGGCCTTAACTTTTGCGATGACTCTTCTTCGCAATGTTGCCTACACTTGCGACCTGACTCATCAAGGACATTTCAAAGTAACCAATCAAATGTTCTCTCGCGAAGTCAGAGGATGTACCGTTGGCATTATGGGATGTGGACGTATCGGCTGCACAACCGCGAATCTTTTCAAAGGATTGGGCGCCAAAGTTATCGGTTACGATGTCTATCAAAGCGATTATGCTAAATCGGTAGTTGAATTCAAAGATATTGATGAATTCTTAAAAGAAGCGGACATCATCGTTTGCCATATGGCTTACATCAAAGGCAAAAACGACAAGTTTATCGACGCTAGTAAGATTGCCAAGATGAAAGACAACGCCATTCTTATTAACGTTGCCCGTGGCGAAGTTTTGGATAATGAAGCGGCCGTTGCCGCCATTAAAAGCGGGCACCTCGCTGGCTTAGGTTTAGATGTTATTTCCGATGAAACCGCCATCTTTAATAAGGATTTGGATCCTAAGCATATGGCTACCCCGCTTCATCAAGATATCATTGATCTTTATCCAAAGGTGCTCATTACTCCACACGTTGGAAGTGCTACCGACATGGCTTTGATCGACATGATCGAAGTATCTTTAAAGAACATGGATGAATATCTTGCCACTGGCAAATGCAAGAATTCCCTTATCAAGTAGCCGTTCTTTTGAATAAACTGCAGGTCATAAAAAGGCCTGCTTTTTCTTTTATGAAGCACAATAACAGAGAAGAAACATCAAATGATAAAGCGTTATTTTGTCCACACGAACTCCTAAATTAGTGCAGTGTTATGACTAGTGATGAAAATCCTTATTAAATTCTGATGGTCTTTTTATTTCGTTAATATATTAAAATTTCAAACTTTTGCCTTAATATTTTGATAAACTTAAGTCCATGAAAAAAACATTGCTTAAATTAATATTAGCTATCTCGGTCTTTTCCTTAGCATCTTGCGCCGAATTTGGATTTTCGTCTTCCACGAAAAATAGTGTCTCTTCTAGTATTTCTTCAATTTTGACCTCTAGTTCTTCGATTGAATCTTCTTATTCAAAGTGGTCTGATGATAGTTCGTATTCGTATAAGGAAGTCGAATCTTTCCAAATCGAGACAAAACCCGTTTCTTATGACGTTAATGGGAATGCTTCTTTGATTGAAAGGAATTACCAATTCAAAATTGAAAAAGGCAAAACCGGCTCTCTTTTTTCGCTTGATAAAGGCGGATATTTCAGTAATGAAGACCCAATAACCTATATTTCAGGAATCAGGGTGGAATTTGAAAGAATAAGCGACTATGGCTCTTTGATGTATCGTACAAGCAATTATAAAATCACTTCTCCGAATAATGCGGCAAAGGCTTTGGAAAACGGCGTGCTTGTGACGTTTGAAGATGGTGGTTTTCCTTATGTGTCTTTGTATGCTTCCACTGGTTATTTTGATATTAAAAGCGTATTTTTGCTAACTTCCTCCACGAAGAATACATTGGATGAAAATGATGACATTGAAATATTCTCAATCAACGATATGCATGGCGCCATCGAATATAATGTTACGAGCGCTCAGCAGATTGGCGCTTCGAGATTAGCAAGCTATTATCAAAGTGAAACGATGAAAAATCCAGACGGCTCCATCGTTCTTTCTAGCGGCGATATGTGGCAAGGCAGCGCTGATAGCAATATCACGAGTGGCTTATTGATGACCGAATGGATGAACTTGGTTGGCTTTGAGGCCATGGCGATCGGCAACCATGAATTCGATTGGGGTATAAAGCAGATTGAGACTAATGGTTTAGCGGCCAATTTCCCATTTTTAGGGATTAATATCGTCGACGAAAACAATAATCGCCCATCCTGGGCCAAAGCAAGCCAGGTCATTTACCGCCAAGGCGTTAAAATCGGGCTTATCGGGGCGATTGGAAAACTTGAATCAAGCATTGCCAAGAGCTCTTTAGGCGGATATTCGTTCTTGAGCAACTATGCTTCTTTGGTTTCCGCTGAAGCTGATAGACTAAGAAAAGAAGAAGGGTGCTCGTTAGTGTTCTTATCGATTCATAATCCTTCTTTCGATACTGATGCGTGTTCGAATATCGACGCTGTTTTAGAAGGACATTCTCATACCTACACTTCAACTGTCGATTCTTACGGGATTCCTCACATCCAATGCTATGCAAATGGGTCAATGGTGCAAAGGCTCCTCTTTAAGAAAGACATAAACGGAAACTATAAGTTCGCTAGCAAAGACCAATTTGGATACCAACAAAGCTCTACCTTGCAAGAGAATGCCGCTTTCGAAGATCTATATTCCTATTTTGCTGAAGTTATTGGCGTTGTCAAAAACGAGGTCGTTGGGACAACAGACACTGGGTATACCAAAGAAGAAATAGGCAAAATCGGCGCAAAAGCCCTCTATAATTATGCAAAAAAGACGTATCCCGAATATAATGTCGTAGTTTCCTTCATCAATACCGCCGGGGTTAGACAAAAAATAGGGGCTGGTCAAATAACCTTTGGCGAGATTTATGCCGCCTTCCCTTTTGATAACTATAACGATATATGTTCAATTCGGGGAAGCGCTTTGAAAAACTTTATGAGCGGCTCTTACTATTATTCATACTTCGCTTCCGATTTCGCTTTGGAGGAGAATAAAGTTTATAACGTTGTTACTCTTTCTTTTGTTAGCGAGAGCTCATACGGAGCGAATCTTTCAATCAAACAACGCGATGATTATTTTTTAAGAAATATCGTCGGCGATTATTTTAGAGAGGGCAACATTTAGGAAAAAAGAAATGAAACAATTCTCTTTGGCTATTCAAGGCGGCGGCATTCGCGGTTCTTACGCCGCAGGCGTGGTTGATGTCTTAATGGAACACGAGCTATTTGCCAAGTCCACTTACGGGACAAGCGCTGGTGCGCTCATCGGAGTTAATTACGTCTCACATCAAAAAGGAAGAACCATCGAAATCATGACTAAAGGGATGACTGACCCTCAATTCGCCTCTTTTAAACTTTTTTTGAAAACGGGAAGCTTCTTCAATTTTGATTTCATGTTCCATGGAATAACTGAAAAAATACCTTTTGATGAAAATAATTTCTTTAATAACGAAATGGAATTCCACGCTTGTTCCACTAATTGCTTAAGCGGCGAAGCGATTTACTGGGGAAAAAATACCAAGGAATTCTATAGCGCCTTAGCAAGCTCTTGCTCTTTGCCGATGTATGTCAGAAAGCCCGTTATGGTTGAAGGGGTGCCTTGTTTGGATGGCGGGATGGTTGAAAGAGTGCCTTTCTACGCCCTTTTGAATCGACCAGAGAAACTTATCGTAGTAACCACTAGGGAAAAAGGCTTTCGCTATAACGGAAATAAAAAATTCGAGCTTGAAATCTGCAAAGAGCGTTTTAAAAAGTACCCAAATTTAATTAACGCTATTTCGAAAGAACATGAAGTATACAATCGTCAGATGGATGAACTTTCGAGACTAGAAAAAGAAGGAAAGGCTTTTGTTATCTATCCTTCTTCCCCACTTAAAATTTCTCTAACTGAGCACCGAGAAAAGAAAATCATGGCCGTTTATCTTCAAGGCAAAAAAGACATGGAAGACAATTTAAGTAAATTTAATAAATTTACTGAGTAAAAACTGAGACTATGTTTTATAATGCTTTTTGATGAACAGAAACGACCAAAAAGCGCATAGAAAGAAGAATGGATTAGTTAATCCTAGCAGGATCAAAACGTTCCTGGTTTATAAAGAATGCGAGCTTTTGCCGTTCTTAGAAATGAAAATGAGCGGGCTTAACCGTTCGCAGATTAGACACATTATCGCCAATCAACAGGTTTCGGTTGGAGGGGCTCCGACCACTTTATTCGCTTATAGGCTTTATCCAGAAGATGAGGTCGTTGTGAGCTATGACCGCATCGCCAGACATAATCGATATAATTTGCCAATCATTTACGAAGATGAAGATATTATCGCCATCGACAAGCCTTCTGGGCTACTTTCTGTTGCCACCGAGCGCGAAAAAGGAAGAACCGCCTATAGGATGGTCAGCGATTATATCACCACCAAGGATCATAACGCTCGTATCTTTGTCGTTCATCGCTTGGACGAAGACACTTCAGGGGTTTTGATTTTTGCTAAAAATTTCGAAACTCGCGAAGCCTTGCAAAACAATTGGCAGAAAATTGTGACAAAACGCGGCTATTACGCGGTCGTAGAAGGCGAAGACATTCCTGAATCCGGACATTTAGTAGATTATTTGGCTATGGATAATTTCAACTTGATGTACGTGACCAAAAACAAAAGCAAAGGAAAACTCGCGATAACTGACTATAAATTAATGGCTACCGCTAAAGGGTTGGCTTTGCTTGATGTGAATATATCCAGCGGTAGAAAGAACCAAATCCGCGTGCAATTAGGAAATATTGGCCATTATGTCATCGGCGATGACAAATATGGCGAGCCAAGCAATCCTTTGAAGCGATTGGGCTTGCATGCTTATCAGTTGACGTTTGTTAACCCTTTGAACAAAAAACAGTACGATTTGAAAACAGAAATACCAGAATCATTCAAAAGACTGTTCTGGAAAAGCAAAAAAGACGGAAAGGAGGTAAAAACAAATGGAAAGCCAAGAAGAAATGACCTACACCCTGAACCAAAAGGCACCAAAGAAAGAAAAACGGCCAAAAAAGGATCGTTCAGAGAAGCCCAAAAAGAGAAAAAAGCGCGAAAACAAAAATAATTTGCTTTCTTTTTGGGGCAAGAAATTTTTTGAATCGCTTATTTGCGTCCTTCCGATTGTTTTCGTTGTTCTTGTCTTGATTTTTACCTTGCCTTTAATGACCAACGAACAAGTGATGAACTGGCCAGAAGTGGTTTGCTTTTTGATTTGCGCGTTTTTAATCGCCATTGGTCTTACTTACTTTAATAACGGCTCCGAACAATATATGTCTCGGGTTGGAACGATTGTCGGCGAGACATTATTTAAACAAAAGAAGCTTATTTTGGTCATTCTTATGACTTTTATAATTGGCGTTTTGGTAACGATTGCCGAGCCTGATTTGAAAGTTATGGCTGATCAAACCGGCTGGAACGAGATGGTCCTTATCGTTTCAATTGGCGTTGGCGTTGGATTATTTGTCGTCTTTGGCGTTTTGAGAATCTTGTTCAAAAAGAATTTGAACATCATGTTCATTTGCTTCTATGGCATCGTCTTTGCTTTGGCGGGGATTGTGAATCCGAAATTCCTCCCTATTTGTTTTGACTCGGGTGGAGTCACCACCGGTCCTGTCACCGTTCCCTTTATTTTGGCTTTCGGTGCTGGTCTTGCCGCTTCGAAAAAAGGCGACAACGAGGGGGCGGGCGACGCTTTCGGTTTGACGGCCTTAGCTTCAGTCGGTCCGATTATCACGGTTATGATTCTTTCTCTTTTCCAAAAGAGCTCATCTTTGTCATATCAGGAAACTGCCGTGGAAATCGATTTCAATTCTTGGGAGGCTTTTTGGCCGACGTTTGGCCAAAATATTTTGACGCATGGATTCAAAGAGATTAAGGATGTTGCTTTGGCGATTGCTCCGGTTTTCTTGTTCTTCTTAATCTACAACTTTATCTTCGTTCGCGTCTCTTTTAAGGAAATCTTGAAGATTTTGGTCGGTTTAGCCTATGCCTATGTTGGTTTGGTGATATTCCTTACGGCGGTCAATGTTGGCTTTTTGCCAATCGCCACCCAAATGGGCAAATACATCGGCGGTTATGACAATCTTTATATCATCGCGATAGTTGTTGGCGCGTTATTCGGATTATTCGGCGTTATTGCTGAACCAGCCGTTCACGTTTTGGTTCGTCAAATCGAAACTGTTTCCGAAGGGACAATCAAATCAAAAACGGTTTTAGTGGCTTTGGCTCTTGCTATCGCAGGTGGCGTTGCTTTGGCGATCGTCCGTGCCCATTATGGTTTCAGCATCCTTTATTACATGATACCTGGGTATATTTTGGCTTTAGGTTTGTCTTTCTTAGTCCCAAAAATCTACACCTCTATGGCCTTTGACTCAGGCGGTGTTGCCTCCGGTCCAATGGCTTCTACCTTTGTTATGCCTTTCTGCATTGGCTTTACCATTTCTCAGCATGGCGTTGATTCAGTTTACGAAAATGCTTTCGGTTGCGTTTCAATGATTGCTTTGATGCCTCTTATCGTTATTCAGATGATTGGTTTGTACGCTAATTTGAAGAAAGCTCTGATTTATCGCAGAGCAAGACAGCGTTTCATCGAACCAAACGATGTCCAAGTTATTCACTTTGAGGAGGAATTATGAGCGAAGAAAAGAAAATAGCCTTTATAATAAAAGAACCTTCTGAAGTGGTATCTGATGTTAAGAGAGAAGTTAAGGAAATCAAAGGTAGAGTCGAGATTTTCAAAGATGAAAAACCTCAAAAAACCACTCCATACGAAAAAGAGCATAAACTTGAGAAACTCGGTTTGATGATTACTGTCGTCAATGAAGGGCAAGCCAATGCGATCATTAACTTGACCCATGGCGTCAATAGTGCCACAAGCTTTACCACCCATGGCGAAGGAACGGCGGAAAATAATGTTTATGATGTTTTAGGCATTGGCGATAAAAGAAAACAAATTGTCTTCTCAACTATCAAAAAGAAGGATTGGCCGACAATGGCCAAACTTTTGAATGAGCGTTTTTCTGTATCTAAAGCTGCAAAAGGAATTTCCTTTCTGCTTGGCATCGATGCTGTTGGAACGGTCAGCGTTTATAAGTTTTTGACTGATAGAAGAATGGAAATCAAGGATAATGACAAGGAGAATGTCCCTATGAACAAAAGCAATTACGAAGTTATTTTTGCGATCGTGAATAATGGCTACACAGATTTAGTCATGAACGCTGCGAAAAAGGCAGGCGCTCGAGGCGGAACCATTATCAATGGTCATGGCACTGGCAATAAAGACATCGAGAAATTCTATGGCATTGTCATTTCGCCAGAAAAGCAGATTGTTATGATTTTGGTCAGCAAAGAGATTAGGGATAGTGTCTTAAACGCGATTGCTACCGATGTTGGTATCAACTCAAAAGGGCAAGGCATTGCTTTCTCTGTGCCAGCTGATGCGGTTGTCGGAATCGCAACCCCAGAAGACGATAATGCAGCGCCAGAAGAGGAAAATCACTAATCATGGAAGAGCCAACTTCGCTAGCCGAATTACGAAAGAGGCATGACAAACCACTAAAGGAATGGATCAAACAGCACGCTCCTTGGCTTTTGAACCCCGATAGTCTTTTCTATTTTGGATGTTTCATTTTCTTTGTCGGCATCCTTTGGATGTTTTACAGTTTATTCACCAATAGCGGCACTCAGCTATATGGCTGGGATTATTCTAGCCAATATACCCAATTCGCCTATCGCTTTCATGATGAATGGCGTTATTTTCTCAAGACTGGCAAATTCACCTTATACGACACGGCTACATTTTTTGGCACCGATAATATCGGATCCAATAGCTACTATGGCTTATTTGACCCATTTGTTTTTATATGTGTTCTTTTCCCACGCTCATGGGTTCCGCAAATGTTTGCGTTTGCCACTATTTTAAAGGGGATTTGCGGGGCTTTTGCCATAAGAGCCTATTTAAAATATATGGGAGTGAAAGAAGGAAGCGCCAGAGTTGGTGCGACTGCTTTTGCCTTTTGCGGATACATCAATTTCTTTGTCGGTTTCCCAAGCGCCGTTTCTATGTGCTGCAGCGTTCCGCTAATTTTGCTCGGAATTGAAAAGGTTATTCGAGAGAAAAAACCAACCATTCTTATTTTTGGATTGTTTTTGCTTGGGCTAATATCCTTTTTCTTCCTCGTTGTTTTATGCATTTTTGGCGTTTTATATGCTTTATGGCGTTATTTTTGGACTATTAAGCAAAGAGACACCAAGTCTAATTTGGAAGTTATCGGCATTGGAATAATGGCTTTTGCGCTTGGGCTCATGCTTTGCGCTTGGACGCTTTTCCCATCTTTGAGGGAATCTTCCTTGTCTGGTAGGACTAGCTCAGTTGGTGCAGCGTATCTATCTTCTTTGAAGAGCGCCTTCAAGAACTTTAACGTCGGTGAGATTTTCTCCCTTCTTTTCCAAATGGTGGGTGGTAATTCTAGCCGCGAATTGATGGGCTTGGTGAGCTTCTTTTATCCGACCGTCAATTATTTGTGGTTGCCTCTTATTAAGTCCACGACAAGCTATGCCTATGATGCTTGGACTTCTTCATTGTTCTGCTACACCCCGATGGTCATTTTCTTCATTTTCGGGATGATCAGTTCCATTCGCAAAAGAAAATGGCAGCATTTGGCAGCCTTGGGTGTTTGCTCTTATTTCTTATTCACTACTTTCGCTTATTACTTTTTCTATGCTTTCACGGGCGACGGATATGGTCGCTGGTTCATTGTTTTGGTGCCATTAATTATTTTAGAAGGGTGTTATGGCCTTGATGATTTAAAAGAAGCGCCTTATTGGCAATTGCCAATTGCCTCTTTGCTTTCTTTGCTTGGAACATTAGGCACTTTCTTCATTACAAAATTTGCCTTAAGCAGTCCTCAAGATAATTGGCTGAACTTAAGCGCCTATTATTACACCGATTTCGATGTTCCAGCCGTTGTCAATGGCTATAGTCTTATTTGGGTTGTTTTCTATCAAATCTGTTTAGTGGTAGTTGAATGCGTTGCTATTTATTTTTTGCAGCATAAGGATTGCTTACCGAAGGTTTTGATGGGGTTCATTGCCATTGAAACGGCGGTTTCTGGCAATTGCAGCTTCTTCTATGGTTCCAGTTGGAGCTATGCAAATTCTTATAATGGCGGATCCACCCATGCTGCATATTTGCAAGACGCCATCGATAATATAAACAAGCAAGATTCTTCTTTCTTCAGGGTTTACCAAGACGGAAGCACCGAAAATAACGCCTCGATGGCTTTTGGATTTAACGCCTCAAGCAACTTCCATTCTTTGTTTAATTATGATGTAGCAGAGCTAGGAAGGTTCTCCCATATCGTTTATAACGAATCCACATACGGACCGGTTTATGGAGAGATGATTACTTCCAAAAGCTGGAGCGGATACTATAACCATAAGCGCGCTGATTTCGATTTTGCGATGGGGTATAAATATTATGTCATTCAAAATGAAGGATATAGTAACTGGGATAATTACGATTATGCGTATAATGTTCCATTTGACTCCAAAGTCGTTTATCAAAACGATCGCTTCAGAGTCTATGAAAATCCAAACGCCCTTTCGCTTGGCCATGCCGTCGACAATATCTATAAAATCACATCGAAAGAAGACGCTGACACTCCGAATATGTCTAATATGTATTCAGGGTCTTATGGCGTAAGCGGAAGCCGTGAAATCTTACGGAATGAGAATATTTATTTAAATGGGGCCGCTTTTGAAAGTGACGCTGAAATCCCTGCTGGTTTTACCGTTTCTTCAATTCCAGATACCGTTCAAAGCGATTATTCCAACATTACCAAAGAACTTTCTCTATATAAATATACGACAATCGAAAGCTATGGAGGCTATCATCAAGATAATCCTGGAGCTTTCTTAGTCGATTCTTCTCTTTGGGAAAACGATCCTAAAGACTATGGAAACATTACGGTTGCGACGTATGGGCAAGACCATGACAAGATTGTTTTAAAAAGAGAGGATGGCGGATACATTAATAGCGACTCTAATGGGGCCTATTTCGTTTTAAGCTACAACAACAAAGTCAGGACCCGTATTTATATGATTGGCGATAAATATGATAGCGATGGCAATCTCGTTGCCGAAAACGTTTTGCTTAATTATGAATATTTCACATTAAGAAACGCTATATCAGGCGGCAATGTCTATTATAATGGCGCTTTCGGGTTTTATGCTCCTGGCAAAGTCAAAGCCATTGTTTTCTGCCGCAAAGTCGAAGAGAAAAAGACCCTTGAATTCAATAAACCCACTATTTATATGATGGAACGCTCCGTTTATGATGACCGTTTAAAATACATCAATAATTCTGAGTACGCCTTAAGCGAGGTCAATTATGAAGTTGATAAGTTCACCTTTAAGAGTAATTTCTCGAAGAAACGTATATGTGTTACCTCTTTAGGCTATGATGCCGGATGGGGGGTCAAAGCCACTTATAAAGGAACTTCGGGAGAGAATATTACCGAAGATTGCCCAGTTTATAAGCTTGATGGCGGTTTAGTTGGCTTCTTGGCACCGGAAGGCGAGGTCACTTACACGATGACTTATATGACCCCTTATCTTAAAGCGGGGGTTGGACTATCTGTCGCGGCGATAATCATCTATTTTGGTTTCCAAGTCACCTCATGCCTCATGTATATCTCTAAGAAAAAGAAAGAGACGATGCTGATTGGTAAAGAAAAAGAGGATGAATCCTCTAATTCTCATCTTTCTTAATCGATAGATATATATCATAAACGCGGTTCTTAGGGATCGCGTTTTCTTTTGCTATTTTATTAACAGCCTCTTTGCCACGCATCTTTAAAGTGTATTCTTTGAGCAAAGAAATAATCCCTTCGTCACTTAATTCATTTTCTGAATCCTTAGAGCCTTCGACAATTATCACCATTTCCCCAAGAAGGCTATTCTCATCGATCGAAGCAAGCTCTCCTAATGTCGCATGAATGTATTCTTCGTGGAGTTTAGTCAATTCTCGGCACAAGCAAGCATTTCTATTTTCCCCAAAAGAGGAAGCAATGGCTTTTAGCGTTTTCCCAATGCGATGAGGCGATTCATAGATAATGATCGTCTCTTTTCTTCTTTTTAGATCCTCAAGCTCTTTATTTCTTTCGGATTCCTTTGCTGGCAAAAAGCCTTCAAAATAATAATGAGAAGTATCTATCGCTGACCCCGCCAAAGCGCATAATGAGGCGCTTGGGCCATTGACGACCGCTACCTTTATTCCTTCTTCGATGCAACGTTTTGAAAGTCTTGATCCCGGATCAGAAACGGTGGGGTAACCGGCATCGGAAGTATAGGCGACCTTTTTGCCATCTTTTAATAAAGAGATAATTTTATTTGATGCTTCCTCCTCGTTATGTTCATGACAAGATATTAATGGTTTTTTAATATCGAATTTCGAGAAAAGGAGGCCAGAATTGCGGGTATCTTCGCAAGCGATGTAATCCATTTGCTTCAATATTTCAATGGCTCTAGGGGTAAATTCTTGCAAGTTTCCTATTGGAGTGGCCACCAAATACAAAAGGGGTCTTTTACCTTCGTAATTACCTTCTCTCCACATTTCCCTTGCTTCCCTCGTTTTGTTTCTTTGTTTTATGAGTGATGTTATTGAAATCATCAAGAGGCATCAGTTTGGTTTCCAAAGGCGAAGATATTTTTATGGTTCTAGAAAGGATGTTAAAACCTTCGACGCTATATTCTGTTTCGTTGATTTTGAATTTGTCCCCTATGCGCGGATAATCTTTTTTCGCTTCGGTATACATATCATCTTCATATAATAAGCAGCAGATTAGTTTTCCACACGGGCCAGAAAGCTTTGGAATATTCAAAGTAAGCATTTGGTTTTTGGCTCTTGTGATGGAAATTCCGTCAAATTGATTGATAAAAGTAGTGCAGCATAAAGGAAGCCCACATATTGAGACGCCTCCAACCAGTTTTGCTTTATCGCGGTTAGCGATTTGATGGAGCTCGATGCGGCAATGGAGCTGAGGAGCCAATAGATGCAATAATTCACGGAAATCCACACGTGTGTCTGAAGTGTAGGTTATAGTGATTTTGCTTCCATCCAAAGTGTAATTGGCATAAAGCAAATTCATTGGGAGATTAAGCCTTTTTATCTCTGTGGCGGTGATGTCCAAAGCGACCGCGGATTGCTTGACGTAGAAATTATAATCATCGATATCTTTTTTCGTCGGTTTTCTTAAAATAGGTTTTAACGCCAAAGAGGAACTGTATAAGGAGATTGGCATCTCGGCGCTTGCAATAGTCCCGAGTTCCAAACCGCTGACAGTTTCAACGACAATATAATCACCGACGTTTAAATCGTCATAATTGGTGCCAAAATAATATGCTTTGCTCGCATTTCTTAAACGAACGCCGACATAATAGGCAAATTCATTTTTGCTATTATCCATTTTCCATACCTCCAAGTAATTCCCATACCATATGGTCAAGCAATAAGGCTGGTGAAATATTCAATTCTAATTCGCTTCTTGTTTTTAAAATAGTTTCAATCCCTTTTTCAGGATTCTTAATTTTACCCGCTAAAGGCGCGATTAAGGAAGAATAACTATTCAGTGATATCTCTGCCTTGCTTCGATAAGCGATAAAATCATGGTAGGCCAAAGATAACATATCCAAGAAATAACGGCAGCCTTCTTTTGAAGAGACTAATTCACCGATTTCCTTCTCGAAATGATATAGGCATTCATCAGGGGAAGCGTTCAAGGATTGCAAAGCCAAGACTAAGGCGCTTTTGGCTTTTTTGAATGAGTCGGTGTTTTCTTCGATTGCGATTAACTCTGGAGAATTGCAAAAATGCGCCAAAATTTCGGCATCTGTCTCTGGGACGCCAGAAGCAACAGCTTCTTGGATGACTTCCTTTAAGGGAAGGAGCAGCAATCTTAAAGTTTCGCAGCGGGAAATTATCGTCGGCAATATGCGTGATGGGTTTTGGCTCGTCAATATCGCGTAGCAATTTTCGCTAGGCTCTTCTAAGAATTTTAATATCGCGTTGACGGCTTCAGTAGTCATATTCTCGACTAGGTGGATGATGTAAACCATTACGCCTTTGGTCTCGTTTGGCGTTTTGGAAAAGCTTTCGATCACTGAAGATACATCATCTTTTTTGATTGAAGCTACGCTGCCGTCTAAAAATGTCAGATCGGTATAGATGTTTTGCTCCACCCTCGAACAATTAGAACACTCTTCATCCGCTAAAGGAGAGGGATGAAGACAAAGAAGAGATTTCGCAATGAAATAGGCTGTTTCTTTTAAAGGCGTGCCGTTTTCCCCGGTTATTAAATAAGCATGAGAAACTTTTTGATTGGTAAAAGCCTCTAGCAGCGACTTATAGAG
>CAVAYV010000003.1:0-43997 GCA_963593015.1 bacterium
CCTTTATTATGCTTTTATGCTCACTTTCCCTTGCGTCCCATTCTTCTATTATGGCGATGAAATCGGGATGCGTCAGGTCAAAAACATCAAATCGGTTGAAGGCGGCTATCAAAGGACTGGGGCTAGAAGCCCGATGCAATGGGATAATTCCTTGCCTAATGCCGGTTTCTCATTAACAAAAGGAAAATGCTACATTCCTTTGGATAAACACCGAAAAGGAATCTCCGTGAAAGAGGAAAGCAAATACGATAATTCCTTGTATAACTGTCTCCGTTATCTTCTTAACGTCAAAAAAGAGCATGTCGCTTTGGATAATGATGCCTCTTTCAAGCTTATCGATAATGGAACTGACGGAATATTGATATACGAAAGAAGCAAAGGCGATGAGACTCTTAGAATCTATATTAACGCTCACGAGAAAGCGAAAGAATTACCCACCCCTCTTAATGCTTTTTTAGTTGCTTCTCTTGGTAGTAACAAAATGAAAAACAATCAATTGCTAATCGCTAAACAAGGAGTGGCGATAATCAAACTTTAAAAGAAAAAAGGCTAGGCAAACCCTAGCCTTTCTTTTCTTTTCTCATCGATGCTTCTAGTAAATTCTTCAACTCATCGACGCTAAAGACGTACTTCTTGTCGCAGAACTCACATTCGGTTTCGATTGGTTTCCCCTCACTAATCATGTCGCGAAGCTCTTTTCTCCCTAAAGTCAGCAAGACCTTCTCAAAGCGCTCTTTGGAGCAATTGCACTTATAATGGACTTCCTTGGTCTCATTTATGAGAATCGTCCCTAATCCTTCCAAGACGATGTCGAGAATATCCTCTGGCGTTTTCTTTTCTTTTAATAGATCAGTCACGGCGTGAATCTTCGAGATGTTTCTTTCTAAAATGGAAATGGTCTCTTCGGAAGCGTTAGGAAGAAGCTGCACAAAAAATCCTCCCGCCTCTTTGACGGTGTTATCTTTGTTCATCAAAACGCCTAAGGCAATGGAAGTGGGGGTTTGCTCGGATTCCGCGAAATAATAAGTCAAATCATCGGCGATTTCCCCTGAATGCAAAGGAATCGTCGAAATATATGGCTCTTTCAAATGCATATCGCGGATGATAGTCAATGTTCCTTTCCCTAAGGCTCCTCCGACATTCAAATGCCCTGAGGCATTAGGCATCAGGATAACGTCTTTTTTTGCGACATAGCCGCGGACAGAGGCGTTGGCGTCAGAAATCGCGATGACTTCTTTTAAGAGGCCATCGCCTTGAAAACGGAGAGTCAAAGTCTCTTCGCCTTTCAAGGTCTCAGAAAGCATTAAAGCCGCGGACATACTTCTTCCTAAAGCCGCGGTGGCAATTGGGGAAGTATTATGCATTTTTCTTGCTTCTTCCACTAAATTTCTCGTGGTGATGGCAAAGGCTCTCACCTCGCCATTCATCGTATAGCCCCGAACTAAATAATCTTTGTAACTCATAGGTTATATTTTAATTGTTAAAGCAAGGGAAGAGAAAGAAAAAGAAGAGCAATTATTATATAATTCCCTTATGAGCAAACCACTCCTTAAGCGAAACGTCCATGAAATTGTTGATTCTTTGCTAAGAAAAGGCGACATCGATAATCGAATTTATAATGATCTGACGATGCAATTAGGGAGCAAACTCCATGCCGAATACCAAAAAAAGCAAGGAATCGCTTATTGTAGCGAGCTCCCTTTGAAGCATTCTTTCGAAAGAGAGAAATTCATTTTAGAAGTGGAAGGAAGAGCGGATGGAGTCATTTTAGGGGAATATTTCCCGATAATCGATGAGATAAAAACGACGATCGCCCCTTTGGAAGAATTTTACAAAACCCAAAAGGATTGGCACTACGGGCAAGCTTATTTCTATGCCTACATGTTTTTGAAAAATAATCCGCATTATACAAAAATCGGTATCCAATTGACTTATATCTCACAGCTAGATTTCGCGATCAAAAAGACCTATTTCCAAGAGAAGAGCCTCGAAGAGCTCGAAAAAATCGTTTTGGGCTACGTGGATCTCTATTTAGAAAAGCATGAGCTCTCTTTAAAACACAAAATCGCGATGAGGGAGTCTTCCAAAGCGGTGTCTTTTCCTTTTACTAGATTCCGGAATGGGCAAAAAGAGATGGCTAAATACATCTATTCTGTCTCTAGCAAAGGTGGCATTTTCTTTTGCGAAGCGCCAACCGGGATTGGCAAAACGATGAGCGCATTGTTTCCGGCGGTAAAATCTTTCGTTTCAAGCACAGAGAAGATTTTCTATCTGACGGCAAAAAGCACCGGGAGAGAAGCCGCCTATGAAGCGCTGACGAAACTTAAGGAAAAAGGTTTTCTTTTCCGCGATTCTTATCTTAGAGCCAAAGACAAAATGTGCTTTTGCTTAGGGAAAGCCTGCAATCCCGATGATTGCCCTTATAGTGTCAATTATTATGAGAAATTAAGGGATATCATCGAAGACGAGGAAAGAAAATGCTCGCGTTTCACGATAGACTACGTCAAAAAACTTGCTGCCGAAAAGGAAGTCTGCCCTTTTGAGCTGCAGCTTGATTTGTCCTTGCTATCAGATATTGTCATTGGCGATTTCAATTATTTTTTCGACCCCATAGTAAAATTGGACCGTTATTTCGGGGAAGAGGTAGATTCCTCGAAATACGTCGTTTTGGTCGATGAGGCCCATAACCTCATCGAAAGAAGCCGAAGCATGTATTCTTCTTCGATTTCTTTAGCGAAAGTGAAAGAAGCCAAAAATAGCCTAAAAGGGTCGAAAAAGATTCAGAAGATCAAAAGATACCTCACTAAAATCCAAAAATTCTTAGAAGCGGAAAACTTAAATTGTCAAGAAGACAAAGAATACCAATCTTTGCCAGAGGAATTTAAGGCTCCTTTGCTCCGTTTCCTTGATAAACGCAGTGACTTGCTGAAAGAAAAAGACATCGTCATCGGAAATTCCTATAGGGAGCTTTCGCGGGAGCTATACCGTTTCAAGTCCTTATTAGAAGATTATTCCAAAAACAGCGTTCTTTATTTCTCCAAAAAGGAAAAAGCCATCTCTCTCCTTTCTCTTGATCCGAGTTTCTATCTCCATAATGACCTTAAGAAGGTGAAGGCGGCTTCTTTTTTCAGCGCGACATTATCTCCGATCTCTTTCTATATGTATTCCTTAAATGGCGAATCTTCGCCTTATTTGCTTTTGCCTTCGCCCTTCAAAAAAGACAATTTCACGATATATATCGCCCCAAAAATAAGCACTCGTTATAAAGATAGAGAGAGTAGTTACAAAGAAGTGGCAGAATACTTAAAAGAATTCGTTGATAGCGAAGTCGGCAATTATTTCATTTTCTGCCCTAGCTACGAATATCTTGAAAATATCATAGCCTTGCTTAATTTCGATAACGCCAAGCTTTTCATTCAAAAAGCCACGATGAATGAAGATGAAATGAAGGCTTTTTTATCCCTTTTTCAAGAAAAGCCAAAGGAAAGCCATGTTGGATTGCTCGTTATTGGGGGGTCTTTTGCCGAAGGGGTCGATCTAGTTGGCGATCGATTAAGCGGTGTCGCGATCATCGGAGTTGGTTTGCCAATGGTCTCTTTTGAGAAAGAAGCCATCAGGAAATATTTCCTTTCCAAAGGGGAAGATGGCTTTGCCTATGCCTACAAGGACCCGGGGATCAACAAAGTGATGCAGGCGTTAGGGAGAGTCATAAGAAGCGAGAATGACGTTGGGAAGGCCTTGTTGATCGATGACCGTTATCTTAAGGCGGAATATCGTGACACCATCAGCAGACGCTACCCGAATTACAAAGTCGTATTAACTAGCCAGGAATTGGCGGAAGAATTAAAGAAAAATAAGTGATTTCCCTTCTTTAATGATACCTTTGAATCGAACTTTCGATTATAATCAGTGAGTATTTATGCCATTTAGTAACGATCAAATCAGAAATTTCTCGGTCATTGCCCATATCGACCATGGCAAGAGCACTTTTTGTGACCGTATCTTGGAACTTACCGGAGCCGTCGAAAAGAGGGATCTGAAAGCCCAAATGCTTGATAGCATGCCTCTAGAAAGGGAGCGTGGCATCACAATAAAGCTCAATGCCGTGACCGTCAAATATCATAGCAAAGACGGCAAAGATTATATTTTCAATCTGATCGACACCCCAGGGCACGTCGATTTCTCATACGAGGTCTCAAGGAGCTTAGCGGCCTGCGAAGGGGCGCTTTTGCTAGTGGATGCCACCCAAGGTGTGCAAGCCCAGACTTTGGCTAACGCTTATTTGGCCGTCGATAATGATCTGATGATAATTCCCGTCATCAACAAAATAGACTTGCCAAGCGCGAATGTCGAAAAAGCCAAGAAAGAATTAGAAGAAAGAATCGGGATCCCCGCTTCAGACGCTTTGCCAGTCTCGGCCAAAACGGGATTCGGGGTCGCTGATGTCTTAGAAAGAGTGGTGGAGATGGTCCCTGCGCCTTCTGGCGATGATTCTTTGCCTTTGGAAGCGCTGATTTTCGATTCATATTACGATTCTTATCGTGGCGTCGTCACTTTGATCCGGGTCAAAAACGGCAAGGTAAAAGTCGGCGATGAGATTCTTTTTATGGCCGCGAATAAAAAATACACCGTCACAGAAGTCGGAATCAGAACCCCTAACGAAGTAGCTACAGGGGAATTAGAAAGCGGCGAGGTCGGTTATTTGACGGCGACGATCAAAGACATCAAAGATGTCGTTCCTGGCGATACGATAACCTTGGCGAATAACCCGGCCAAAAAACCATTGCCGGGATACCGGAAGATGTCCCCGATGGTCTATTGCGGCTTATACCCTGTCTATAGCGACGATTATCACGAACTGAAAGACGCTTTGGAAAAGCTTTCTTTGAATGATTCCTCTTTAGTCTATGAGCCTGAGACTTCTGAGGCTTTAGGCTTTGGCTTCCGCGTTGGTTTTTTAGGCTTGCTTCATATGGATGTCGTCCAAGAAAGGCTTGAACAAGAATATAATCTCAATCTTATCTTGACGGCCCCAAGCGTCAATTATGAGGTTTATCTTACCGATGGCAGCCATTTTTCTTTGGATAATCCGAGTGCCCTCCCTGATTTGACCAAAATCAAAGAAATCCGAGAGCCATTCGTCAACGCCACGATCATGACGCCAAAAGAATACGTCGGCGCGGTTATGCAGCTATGCCAGGATAGAAGAGGGGTTTACGAAGACCTCGAATATCTCGATGACACCAGAGTCAACGTAAAATACCATCTTCCTTTGTCGGAAATCATCTATTCTTTCTTCGATACCTTGAAAAGCGCGACCAAAGGCTATGCCTCCTTGGATTATGAGATCGGAAGCTATGAAAAAAGCGATCTTGCGAAAATGGATATCCTCTTAAATGGGAAAGTCGTGGACGCTTTATCATCGATCGTCTTCAAAGGAACGGCCTATAACCGTGCTTTAAAAATCGTTTCCCGCCTAAAAGAGATCATCCCTAGACAGCAATTTGAGGTGCCGATCCAAGCTGCCTTGAATAGCAAAATCATCGCCAGAGCGGATATAAAAGCCGTCCGCAAAGACGTGCTGGCCAAATGCTATGGCGGCGATATCTCAAGAAAGAAGAAACTCTTAGAGAAACAAAAGGAAGGCAAAAAGAGAATGAAAGCGGTCGGTGCCATTGAAATCCCGCAAGAAGCCTTTATGTCAGTCTTAGCGATAGACGAGGAAAATTAGTAGATTTAAAAAACATGTCATTGCTAAGGTGATGACTAGGTTTTTTATTTGCTATTAGTAGTTTTTTAGTAATTCATTTGAAATCTTAGAAAAATTACTTAAAATATAACTATGGAAAACACAATCGCAATTCAATACACCGATGAATCGTATTTGTCGAGAGCGGAGCTTCAAAGCGTTCTGAAGACTTCGCTAGTCGAGGATTTCTGGAAAGAGATTTTGTCTTACCGCAAGAAGAATCAGGTTTTTTTGGGCTTGAAAACAATCTCTGGGAAACCCTTCTATTACGTTGGCACCAAAGCCATCAATGAAAAGATCGATGATTGCAAGCGGAACCTTCTCACTTTGTCTGGCTCTTTCAAAAAAGCCGATTCTGCTCAAAGCGAAAAAGCGATCAAAAAGTCTTTGCTTTTGTCATCTTTGCAAGGAATCAACAAAGCCTATGGTAGCAAAAGCAGCGAATTGACTTTGAAGGCAATGCTAAACGGCACTTACCGCGAAAATTACGAAGGCAAAGACAAAGAAGTCTTGAATTATTTAAGAACCATCGAAGCCTTGCTTTCCAAAGAGATATCGATCCCAAACGAGAATTTCTTGGCTTATGCCTATGGCGAGCTCACCGAAGAAAGGGATAACCTCACCAAATGGTTCAGACTCGGGAACTTCGATAATAGCATCAGCAAAAACTTCATTTATGACACAAGCGGCGTTTTCTCTTATTGCCCCTCGGAAAAAATCGAAGGCATGATGGATGAATTCTATTCTTTCTATAAAAATAGCAACGTCCCATCTTTGGTCAAAGCCTTGACATCGATGTATTTCATGGTCTATGTTAGGCCTTTCGATTCGAAAAACGAGGAAATGGCGACCTTACTAGCGCTAGATACATTAGGATATGAAGATAACTTTGGCAAAGAATGCTTTTATTTGCCTCTCAGCCAAGTTTTGATTTATGAGCCGACATTGCAAGACAATTATTTCGTCGGCGTCCAAAAATCAGGCGATTTAACCTATTATATTCTGCGCTCAATCGACAAATTGAACTCTCTTTTCCTCACTTTGAAAAAAGAATTGGATGACATCATCCTTCAAGATTACGCCGAAGAGCATTATTCCTTTTCGAAATTAGAAGAAGAGGCCATAGCCAAAAAAGAAGAAACCGAGGAGAAAATCGCTGAGATAGAAGGAAGCGCCGAAGAAGCGCCTGAGGCAATAATTGAAAGGGTTTCTGAAGAAAAGCCTTTCGCTAAAGAAAAAGAAAGAATAGAAAAAGCAGTTCTTTCAGAGCCAAAAGCCTTATCCTCTAGCAAAATCGAGACCATCTCCAAAGAAGAGATGCTTAAGGCCAATAATGATGGCATGGTCGCTTTGAAAAAGAAAGAATCTCCGCTTTCGGACAAAGAAATAAAAGAATACATCCGTTATTTATTAGAGAGCGATTATTCGCTTAACAAATCCCAAGCCTCTTTCCTAGCCAACCATTGCATCGTCGGGCATTATTATTCCATCCAGCAATACAAGAAATTCGCTCGCTGCGCCTATGAAACCGCAAGAACTTCTATGGAAAAACTCGTCGAAGGGGGTTACTATAAGAAACTGCAAGTGAAAAACAAATTCGTCTACACCCCCTTAAAGCAAGAAAACAAATAATCTAAAAAGGAGTAAAAATATGCACACTTATGATTTCTTAACCTCAAACCCATGGCTGATCATCCTGATATTGCTTGCCGTTTTCGGTGCCTTGGTATTGGTGGTCATCTTGATTAAAAAATACTCCCCTCATTTTCAGAATACCGACAAATTGAAATCTGAGGAAGAGATCGCCAAAGAGGAAGTCGATCGCCTAATCGTCCCAATGGATGAAGAGAACAAGAGCTTAGAGGAAGTCAAAGAAGAAAGAAAAAACACCATCGACAGAAGCATTAAGCCAAGCGAAGAGGAAGCGGCGAGCTATGAAAGTCACCGCGCCACTGTCAAAGCTGACGAATCTCTCCGCAAGCAAATGGAAGAATACGCCAAAGCCCACCCTGAAGAAGAAGCAATAGCCATAGGCGATTTGAATTTAGAAGAAAGCAAGAAAGATAAATAATGTCCTCTTTATACGTCCATATCCCCTTTTGTAAAAGCATCTGCAGCTATTGCGATTTCGCCAAAGTCTTTTATAAAAAGGATTGGGCGTTTTCTTATTTAAAGGCTTTAAAGAAGGAACTTGAGCCTTTGAGAAAGAATCGTTATGACACGATCTATATCGGCGGAGGCACTCCAACCTCTTTGGATGACTCTCTTTTTGAGGAACTATTAAAGTCAATCTCCCCTTTGAGAAAAAAGAGGTGCGAATGGAGCGTTGAATCCAACCCCGAATGCCTAAGCGAGGCTAAACTCGAATTACTAAAAAAATACGGGGTCAACCGCTTAAGCATCGGCATCCAATCCTCAAATGCCTCTTTGCTTTCTTTGATGGGGCGGAAGCATACCTTTTTAGAGGCCCAAAACGCCATAAAAGTGGCGAAAGAAATTGGTTTTGATAACATCAACGTCGATTTGATATATGCCTTGCAAGGCGAAAGTATCGATATCTTAGATTCGGATATCTCTAATTTCCTTTCTTTGGATGTAGCGCATATTTCCGCCTACACTTTGATTTTGGAAGAAGGGACGAAATTAAAATGCGGCAATTACATCCCTTTAAGCGAAGAAGAGGAAGCTTATCAGTACGAATATCTTTCCCAAAAATTAGAGGAGAATGGCTACTCTCATTATGAGATTTCCAATTTCGCGAAAAGAGGCTATGAATGCAAACATAATCTCGTTTACTGGAAAGACAAAGAATACGATGCGATCGGATTGGGGGCTTCCGGATATAAAAACAACATCCGTTATTGTAACACGAAGAATCTTTCCTCTTATCTAAAAGGGAACTACAAAGCAAGCGAAGAGAAAATAGACCTTTCTAGCGATCTTGAATATTTTTTCATCACTAATCTACGACTCGCGGAAGGCTTTTCCTTGAAAGATTTTGAAGATAGATTCGCTTTTTCTTTTGTGGAAAAATACCATAAGGAAATCGATAAATTAAACAAGGATGGCCTTTTAGCGATCGAAAAAGGGAACGTGAAAGCCACGAAAAAAGGCTTTTTGCTTTTGGATAGAATCTTGCTAGAGCTCATTTGAAAGCAAGCAATCTCCGAGAGATTTCAAATATTTAGCACTTTTGGGTTGACAGTGCTAATTTCCTTTTTATAATGTTGCTAGCACCGAAGAAGTCGGAGTGCTAAAGAAAGGAGCCCTTATGACTAGACGCGACGAAATCTTAAAGCTGATCGTTGAATACTTCATCCGCACCGCTGAGCCAGTCGGATCTAAAACTCTTCTTGAGAAATATGACCTTAACTGCAGCAGCGCCACGATCAGAAACGAGATGAACGCGCTAGAGAAAGATGGGATGCTCGAAAAGCCCCACACATCAGCCGGGCGCGTCCCTTCTCAAAAAGGCTACGAATACTACGTGGCGAATCTTCGCGAAAGCGATGTCGATGACAAGGTCAAATATGCCTTGGCAAGCGTCTTCAGCGAAAAGGCCAAAAGCGTGGAAGAGGTCATGAAAGAGAGCTGTGAAATCCTCTCTCACATGACTAATCTCGCTTCCATAGTCTTAGGGCCTTCGAGCAATGAAGAGGCCTTGGCAAGCGTTCAATTGATCCCTTTGTCAAGCAATAGCGCCACAGCTGTCTTCGTCACCGATAAAGGGTATGTCGAAAACAAAACCTTCATCGTTGAAGAGAATCTAGCCCTCGCCGACGTCCAGAAGATGGTCCAAGCCTTGAATGAGCGACTGATCGGTACGAAAATCTCGGAAATCGTTCCAAAAATGGAGGCGATGAAACCTGCTTTGCAAGATTATTACGTCGGTGAGAAAGCCGTATATGAAGCCTTGCTAAGCGCCTTCATACGCTTCACTGGCGAAAGAATCCAGCTATACGGGAAAGACGCTCTCTTCTCCCAGCCGGAATTCGCCACCGACATGAACAAGCTGAAGAATCTGCTTAGCTTCATCGAGGATCCGAAAGCCTTCCGTAACGCCTTGAAAGAAACCAAAAGCACTTCTAGTGGCGTCAAAGTCGGAATAGGAGGAAGCGATAGAATCGGAGATGTCGCGGTCGTCAGCTGCGATCTAAATTTGCCTGGCAATCCATCCTTGACAGTCTTAGGCCCTAGCCGAATGGACTACGAAAAAGTGATGGCCACCGTCAAATATCTCGCGGATGCGATTGACGAATACTTTGGAACAAACGAAGGAGGTAATCAATGTCAAAAGACCAAAAAGAGCTCGACGAACAAGAATTCGCCGACCATGAAGAAGAACAAAAACCCGAAGACGAATTGACCATTGCCAAAAGCGATTTGGCCAAAATGACGGAAGAAGCCGCCAAATGGAAAAACGAATATTACAAAGCCTACGCTGACTTGGATAATCTTCGCAAAAGCTTGCAAAAAGATCATCAAGAAGCCTTGAAATACCGCGCTGAAGGATTCTTAGACGAGCTAATCCCTGTCTTAGATAACTTCTATATCGCTTTGCAAGGAAACGTTAGTAGCGAAGAAGCCAAGAATTACAGAATCGGCTTCTCCTACATCTATAACCAGCTTGTCAACGCTTTGACAAGCGAAGGCGTGAAAGAAGCGGAAGTCAAGCTTGGCGATGAATTCGATGCGAATTACATGCACGCGATCGATACTCTCGAGACAGAAGAAGAGCCAAACAAAGTGGTGAAGATAAATCAAAAAGGCTACTACTTGAAAGATAGGCTTATCCGCCCCGCGATGGTAACGGTCAGCAAAAAGAAAGAAGAAAAGAAGGAAGAGACTTCAAAAGAAGAGCCTTCCGAAAATGAAAAGAAAGAAGAAAATAGCGAGCATCTCGCTTAAAGGAGAATGAATTTATGGCAAAAGAAATTATCGTCGGTATCGATTTAGGTACCACCAATAGCGTTATAAGCTACGTCCAAGAAGATGGGAAAGTCAAAGTCATCCCAAATCCAGAAGGCACCAATACCACCCCATCAGTCGTCGCTTTCAAAGGAAGCGGGGAAGAGATTGTCGGCAATGCCGCGAAACGTCAAATGATCACCAATCCTGACACCGTCAGAAGCGCCAAACGCAAAATGGGCACCGATTACAAATTCCATATCGGCTGCGTGAACAAGGATTTCACCCCACAAGAGATCTCTTCCAAGGTTTTAGCCTATATGAAATCCTACGCTGAGAAAGCGATCGGCCATGAAGTCAAGAAAGCCGTCATCACGGTTCCTGCTTACTTCAATGACGCCCAGCGCCAAGCCACCAAAGACGCCGGAACAATCGCTGGTCTAGATGTTGTCAGAATCATCAATGAGCCAACCGCCTCTTGCCTTGCCTATGGCTTAGATAGCAACAAGAGCGAAAAAGTTTTGGTCTTCGATTTAGGTGGTGGCACCTTCGATGTCTCCATCCTTGATATTGGCGATGGGACCTTCCAAGTCTTATCAACCTCCGGCGACACCAATTTAGGCGGCGACGACTGGGATAAGGCAGTCGCCGATTGGATCCATGCCCAAATCCAAATCGAAACCGGCGTTGATCTGAATGACAAGATGGCGCAGCAACGTTTCTTAGACGCCGCTGAAAAAGCCAAAATCGAATTATCGAGCTCCTTGGAGACCACAATCTCCCTTCCATTCATCGGAATGGGGAAAGATGGCCCAATCAACTATGAAGGCAAATTGACAAGAGCCAAATTCCAGGATTTGACCCGCAATCTCTTAGAAAGATGCAAGGCCCCAATGGAAAAAGCCATGAAAGACGCTGATTTGAGCTACTCTGATTTAGGAAGCGTGTTGTTGATCGGTGGCTCCATCCGTATGCCAGCCGTCCAAGAAATGGTCGAAAAGACCACTGGCCATAAGCCAAATATGTCCGTTAACCCAGATGAAGCCGTCTCTATCGGCGCCGCGATCCAGGGCGGGGTCATCGCCGGAGACGTCAAAGACGTGGTTCTTCTCGACGTCACCCCATTGACCTTAGGCATTGAGACTTTAGGCGGGGTCATGACTCCGCTCATTCAAAGAAACACCACCATCCCAACTACCAAAAGCCAAATCTTCTCGACTGCCGAAGACAATCAGCCCGCGGTTGACATCATGGTCTATCAAGGCGAACGCCCAATGGCCCATGACAACAAGCTTTTAGGCCACTTCCAATTGACTGGCATCAAACCAGCGAGAAGAGGCCAGCCTCGAATCGAAGTAACCTTCAATATCGATGTCAATGGCATCGTCAAAGTCTCCGCGAAAGACCTAGATACCAATGAAGTCGCCGATATCACCATCACCGGCTCCAATGGCTTATCCAAGTCCGATATCGACAGAATGATCAAAGAAGCGGAAGAGAATAAAGCCGCCGATGAAAAGAGAAAAGGCGATATCGAAATCAAAAACAAAGCCCAATCCTATGTCGATCAAATTAATCAGACTCTCTTAGATTCTGGCGATAAGATGGACGCCTCCCAAAAAGAGCAATTGACCAAATTGCGCGATGAGGCCACTGGTGCCATCCAAGCCAATGATATCGACAAGTTAAGAGAGATCGTCGGTCACTTAGAAGACGCCGCAGCCGCCGCATATGGCGCTTCCTCTAATGCCTCTAACGCCAACCCTGGCGCCAAAGCCGAAGGGAATGAAGGACCAGATGATGTCGTCGACGCTGACTTCACTGACAAAAAAGCTTAATCATGCATGAAATTAGGCGCTTCGGGAAGAGGCGCCTAATTATTAGTTAGAGAAAGGAGCGATTATGGCTAGCAAACGCGATTATTATGAAGTCCTTGGCGTCAATAAAAACGCCAGCAAGGACGAAATCAAAAGCGCCTACCGCAAATTGGCCAAGAAGTATCACCCTGATTTGAACAAAGATGCCGATGCCCCTGAGAAATTCAAAGAAGTCCAGGAAGCCTATGACGTCTTATACGATGACGCCAAGCGCCAACAATATGATCAATTCGGTCATGCCGCTTTCGAGCAAGGAAGCGGGATGGGCGGAGCTGGGAATCCATTTGGAGGCGGCTTTTCAAGCCAAGGATTCGGTGATGTCGATCTAAATGACATCTTCCAGTCTTTCTTTGGCGGAGGAAGCGCGAGAAGCTCTAGAAATAACACTGGCCCAAGCAAAGGGGAAGACGCTTTATACCGTGTCAAAATCGATTTCATGGATGCGGTGAATGGGCGAAAAATAACGATTCCGGTTGATTATTCTGAACCTTGTAGCCATTGTCATGGCACGGGTGCGGAAAGCGATAGCGATTACATCACCTGCCCTGATTGCGGTGGCTTAGGCCAAGTGAGAACAAGGCAACAGACTGTTTTCGGGGTGATGGAAGGGACTTCCACGTGCCCACGTTGCGCTGGCAAAGGGAAAATCGTCAAAAACAAATGCCACGAATGCAAAGGCGCGGGATATAAAAGAATTCACAAAGACTTGGAAGTCAATGTCCCCGCTGGCATCAATAACGGCCAGCAGATCAGAGTCCAAGGCAAAGGCGGAGTCGGAAGGAATGGCGGACCAAACGGCGATTTATACGTCGAAGTCCAAATCAAACCGCATGAAAAATTCAAGCGGGATGGGAATGACATCCATCTTGATATCGAATTGTCTTTTGTCAACTGCGCTTTAGGGGCAAAAGTCGATGTCGACACGGTTTATGGACCTGTCACTGTCACTATCCCTGAAGGGACGGAGCCTGACGACGTCTTGAAAATCAAAGACAGAGGTATCAAGGACTTAAGAAGCGGGAAACCAGGCCATGAGTTCTTGCATATCAAAGTAAAAACCCCAACCAATCTGACCGAAACGCAGAAAAATTTGCTTCGCCAATTCCAAGAAGAAGAGGCAAACAAAAAGAAAAACGGTTGGAAGGGTTTCTTTAAGAAGAAATAGGCGTCAACCGACGTCTTTTTCTTTTTCAAAAGAAAAATCCGCAAAAAGATTTTCTTTTTAAAGCAATGTTATTAATTGTCCGCTATAATTAGAGCCATGCCAACTTGCAAAAACTGTCACAAAACCATTTCCAATTACGATAAAGACATCTGCCCTTATTGCGGAGAGAAAAATCCGATTGAGAGCGGTTATAAAACCCAGGACGTCACCCAATTCGTCGATCCTATGAATTGTGAATACAAACTGTACAAAAGCAAATCGAAGAAAAAGATGGCGATATTGATGATGACTTTGGGTACTTTCGGGATTCCTTATTTTTATATCGGGAATTACCCAAAAGCCTTCATTGAGCTAATTGTTTCCTTATTAATCATCTTTGGTTTAGGATTCATTTTCTTTTTTAGCTTCCTTCCGAATGCTTTGGCTTTTTTGATCCCTTTCTTCGCTTTAGTCCTATTTTATTTGTTAGCCTCGATACGGATCTGGAAAAGCGATAATCTGAAAGACGGGAACGGGGAGTTCCTCCGTTAATATGAATAGGTTTTTTGCCTCTTTGGTAGATAACGAGGTTATTTTAAGCAAAGAGAGCGAGCATCATTTGAAAGATGTTTTGCGAATCAAGGAAAACGAGACAATCCAATTAGTGATTGCAGGAAAGGTCTTTAACGCCAAAGTCCTTTCTTTGTCCCCTTTGAAGATATCTTGTTTAGAGGAAGTTGCCGAAAGTAGGGAATCGAAAATCAATTGCCTGATCGCTTTCGCTTTGCTTAAAGGCGGGCATGACGATTTGCTCATCCAAAAAGGGACGGAACTCGGGGTCAGCTCTTTTTTTCCTTTGCTGACGGATAGGACAATCATCCTTCTCCCCAAAGAAAAAGACAAAGAGAAAAGAAAAGAGCGCTTTTTGAAAATCGCTATGGGGGCTTCTGAGCAATGTAAGCGCGCGCTTGTCCCTTCTATTCATGACATAATCGATTTCAAAGAGATATTGAAGATTGACGCCACTTATAAATTCCTCGCCTATGAAGGTGAGGCTGGCAAAAGCAATTCCTTATTCTCCTATTTAAAAAGCTTCAAAGAAAATGATTCTGTTTTGGTCGCTATCGGCCCAGAAGGCGGATGGAGCGATAAAGAGGTAAAACTCGCTTTGGATAACGGCTTTAAGCTTCTCTCTTTAGGGAAACGCATCTTAAGGGCAGAGACCTCTTCCATCTATTGCGCTTCTTTGATTAACGCGATCGGAGATGAATTATGAAGGTTTCTTTTTTTGATTTCTTGAATTCGCATCAAGCGGAAAACAAATTCAAAAACAGCGATGAGATGGCTTTTTTCTTGAATAACCGTTCTTTGCTCTCTTCATATGAGTCCTTGATGGATTTCATGAAAGCGCAAGACTCCTTTGATATTATCAGAGCCAATATCCTCATCCGTTCTTTGATAAACAAAAAGACTTTGGAAAGAATATATTTTGTGAAAAAGAAAGAGAAAACGGAACTAGACTACCTTTCTTTAGGCGAATATATGGAAATGGGTCGAAGCGAGCTCCCTTATTTCAATTTCCAAAACGAGAAAATATTCATCGCTTTTTTCCCTTTATCCATAAACCGGCTATACGGCAATGACATCTCGAAAATATCAGAAACCCCCTATAAAAACATGATTTTGAATTTTTCGCCATTGATGGTGGACGCTTTCGATTATTATGGCAATTGCTTATTCGATTCCCATTTCACAAAGTTAGTCAAAATTGCCAAGAAAGGCAAAATCGCCTGTTTCTTGGATTATGATGCCGATGCCCTTTATTTTGTCAATGACGAAGGAAGGCTCGACGCGAAGATCTCTTTTTTCGATAAATATCTTGTCTCTCCCCAAAGAACGCATTTCGTCCAAAGGGCGTTAGAAGTGGCTAAAGCCTATTTTTATAGCGATAAGCAAGGATTGATCGATGCTTTGTTCAATAACGGTTTCATCTCTTTGGAATTTTTATCTGCTTACAAAAAGAAGGTTGGCGAAAAATGAAATTCTATTTATTTGCCCTTGGCTGCAAAGTCAACGGATATGAAAATAACGCTTTGAGGGAACTTCTTTTGAAGGAAGGCGGGAGGGAATCTCCGTTGATAGAAGCCGATTTGATCGTTTTGAATACCTGCGCCGTCACTGGCGTAGCCGATCAAAAAAGCCGACAACACATAAGAAAACTCCGCCGCCTCAATGAAAAAGCCGTTTTGGCAATCATGGGATGCTATAGCGAAACCCACGCTCTGGATGTCGCGAAAATGGGCGCCGATATCGTGATAGGGACCACTAGCCGCAACAAAATCGTCTCTTACTACGATGATTTGATCAATAGCAGAAAAGAGCGTCCGATAATCGATGTCAAAAAAAGCGTCCGCCACGAAAAATACGAAGAAATGGGCCAAATGGCCTTATCAAACCAAAGCAGGGCCTATTTAAAAATCCAAGATGGCTGCGACAATTTCTGCTCTTATTGCCTTATCCCTTCATTGCGTGGCAATTCGCGGTCAAGAGATTACCAAAATATCCTCTCTGAAACCAAGGCTTTGGTTGAAAAAGGCTATAAAGAGATAGTTTTGACTGGCATCCATATTGGCAAATACGGATTGGACTTAGGAGACAACAAATATCTATTGCCATCATTATGCAAGGATATTCTCGTCAATAACCCTTCTCTTTGCCGTTTGAGATTAGGGTCACTAGAAAGTAAAGAAATAACTGAGGATTTCGCTAATCTTTTAAAAGATTACAAAAGCCTAGTTAATCATTTTCATATCCCTTTGCAAAGCGGTTCTACTTCTGTTTTGGAAAGAATGCATCGCCCCTATGATGTCGAATCCTTCTATAAAACTGTTTCAATGCTAAGAGAAGTCCGCCCAAATATCGCCTTGACCACCGACATTATCGTCGGTTTCCCAGGGGAAAGCGAAGAAGAATGGCAAGAGACCTTGGACTTTGTGAGAAGAGTCCGCTTCTCAGAAATCCATGTTTTTCCTTTTTCCGCCAGAAGCGGGACTTTGGCCGCTTCTTTGCCTAACCAGATTGATCCAGCGACAAAAGAAAAACGCGTCCATGAGCTTTTGGCTTTGTCAAAAGAGCTAAGAAAGGAATACGAAAGGACTTTCTACGATAAAGAGATGGAAGTGCTTTTTGAAGATTATAAAAAAGAAGAAGGGATGGCATATGGCCATAGCGACAATTATCTTCTTGTCAAAATCCCTTCTTCCCGTCCTTTACATGGGGAAATCCTAAAAGTTGTTTATGACGAAAATAGCGCTGCCGATTAAAAGCGAAATAACGGTTTTGAATGGAATACAATCGAATCTTTTCTAGGATTTATTGGACATTGTACAAAGTTGTCTTGCTTATTGATAATTTATCTTTATAATATTCCCGTCAAAAAAGAGGAGAGGAAAAATGGCAGTACCACAAAGAAGAACTTCGAAAACCAGAAAAAGATTAAGAAGAACCCATTTCAAATTAACAATCACCGGCAAAACAACTTGCCAACATTGCGGCGCCTTGATCGATTCCCACACTGTTTGCCCAGAATGCGGCTACTACAAAGGAAAAGAAATCATCCACCACAAAGATCACCATCACGAATAGTGAAGATACGGGCATAAGCCCGTTTTTCTTTCTAAATAATTCGGAAGATAGTAAAATAGGAAAAGAGGTATCAATATGAAATACAATAAATTCTTCGATCATACAAATTTAAACGCCTACGCTTCGATCTCCGATATCAAAAAACTTTGCGCTGAAGCCAAAAAATACGATTTCATGAGTGTCTGCGTTAACCCATTTTACGTCAAAGTCGCCAAAAAGCTTTTGGAAGGGAGCGATGTCAAGGTCTGCACGGTCGTCGGTTTCCCATTAGGGGCCTCCAATCCCCAAGCCATCGCTTATGAGGCTAAGCTCGCCGTTAATGACGGCGCCGACGAAATCGATATGGTCCAAAATATCTCCATGGCCAAAGAACATGACTACAAATTCATCGTAGACGAGGTTGCGCTTGTCAAAAAAGCGATCGGAGATGTGACTTTGAAAGTCATCTTGGAAAATTGCTATTTGAGCAAAGAGGAAATCTGCTATTGCTCGGCGGCTGCCGCCCGCGGAGGCGCGGATTTCGTCAAGACCAGCACAGGATTTGGGAAAGGTGGAGCAAAAGTTGAAGATGTGAGATTAATGAGAGCTTCCGTCCCGCATAACGTGGGCGTTAAAGCCGCTGGCGGAATTCATAACAAAAAAGACATGCTGGCCTTGATTGAGGCTGGCGCCAATCGCATTGGATGCTCTCATTCTGTCGAAATAATGGAAGAAAAATAAAGGGAATGGATGCCTAAAAACATCCATTTATTCCTTTGCTCGCCCTTAAAAGCATCTTGGTCTTGTTTTTTATCGAAAAATATATAAAATACTCAAGGTTAGAAAGACGAGGTGAATGTTAATGGCTATCAAAACAGTTGTCCGTGAAGGCGAATCTTTAGATGACGCGCTTCGTCGTTTCAAACGCGGTGTCAACAAAAGCGGTGTTCTCATGGAATCCCGCAAACGCGAATTCTATCTTAAGACAGGTTTACGTCGCAAGATGAAAAGCGAAATGGCACGTCGTAAGAAGTGGTAAGAATTTCCTCCTTTGGGAGGATTTTTTATTAGAAAATCAGTCTCATGACGTCTATAAGATATCGATGGGACATTTTATTTATCAATTTAACGAAAAAGGCTGCGCTTTAGCTTCTTTTCAGATGCTTTTGGCTAATAATCTTCATAGCAAAAGCTATTTATTCGCCAAATGTGAAAAACATCCGCCGAATAGCCTTCTATCCTTAGAAAAAGCAGCGGAAAAATACAATGTCACTCTTTCTTTTTACCAATGCGAAGATGAGGGATTTGATTATCCTTTTAAGAAGAAAAAAGGTTTTCTCGCTTTATTGAAAGGGAAAGAGTGTCCTCATTTGGTTTATATTAAAAGAATTAGCAGACATTATGTTTATTATTACGACCCAAATAGCGGCAGAAAAAGAGAAAAGAAAGAAGAGTTTCAGAAAAGATACGCGAAGGTATTCGGCGTTTTAGAGAATGAGAAAAAGGCGAAGAAACCTATAAGAAACAGATGTTTTAGCTTCTATGATGTTTTTTTCCTCTATTTGGTCCCTATTTTGGCTAATTTTTCTTTGATATGTGGATTTTATTACTTCAATAGGCTTGGCAATTTGCTTTATCCATCATTTTCCTTCATTGCTTTCGCTTTCTTTTCTTTGACTTCTTTTTTCCTTAAAAAGAGGCTCGCTAAAAAAATGGACGAGGCTGCTTTGAAACCATTGAGCGGATATGAAAATGAGGAACTTAACGTTCTTTTCAAAGACTTCCAAACCTATAAAAAGTTCCTTTTAGGAACCTTCCCGAATGCTGTTTCATCTTTTTTATCCGGGATTGCCTATTCCTTTATCGTTTCTATGAACAATCTCTATTTCTTATTGCCATTGCTTTCTTCCTTATCTTTGTATTTTGCCTTCTCCTTATTAACAAAAAACAAAGAAATGGCCAAAATAGAAGAAGTGAATGCTTTGGAAAAAAGTCTTATCTCTTCTAATGACAAAGAAAATATTTTGAAGGAAATCAGCGAAAAATCCCTTCTTTTTATGCAAGCGAAAGAAACTGAGAGAATCGTCTTAGCGGTAAGTTTATTAGCGAGCAGCCTATTATCGTTATTAGGAGCTAGCAATATCAGCCTAAACTATTACTTGTTTCACTTTTTTTCTCTTGTAAGCGCCTTTCTTTTGCTCAAAAACATCTTCGACCTTTCTTTCAACAAAGACAAAATCACCACTTTAGAAAGCAAAATGAATGAATATCTACGAATTTAAGTAAATATAGTCAACGCTCTTGTGATAAAATCTAAGCGATGGAAATACTTTTTGAAAACCCTTTTGAAGAAAAATACGACGTTCTCGAAGAACGTTATAAAAAGATTGCTATGACGACATTTGAGATGTTAAACATAACAATCCCTTACGAAATCGATGTCTCTTTGGTTGATTTGGATACGATTCACGCGATCAACCGCGATTATCGCGGGGTGGATAGGCCAACCGATGTCATTTCTTTTGCCTTCAATGATGACAAAGACCCAAAAGACCAAATCAATGATCCAAACGTCGTTAGAATGCTTGGAGAGATTTTGATTTGCCTTCCCGTCGCTTTGAAACAAGCTGAGGAAATTGGCAATACGCCAAATCGGGAATTATCTTTTTTATTCACCCATGGCCTTCTCCATTTGCTAGGATACGACCACATGAAGAAAGAGGATGAGGAAATCATGTTTCCTCTCCAAGAGAAGATATTAGCGAAGGTGAGTGAGCAAAATGACTGAAAAAGAATTACTTTCTAAGGCAATCGAGGCAAGGTCCTTGTCTTATAGCCCCTATAGCAATTTTGCGGTTGGGGCGGCTGTTTTAACAAAAGACGGCAGAATTTTTTTAGGCGCAAACATTGAAAATAGCTCCTATCCTGTCTCAATGTGCGGTGAGAGGAATGCCATTTACCATGCGATGATGGAAGGCGTCAAAAAAGACGATTTCGCAATGCTAGCGATTGTGGCGGATACTGAGGAAGTATGCTCTCCATGCGGCATGTGCCGCCAAGCCATCAGCGAATTATTCCCTATCGATGCCCCAATAGTCTTAGGAAATCTAAAAGGAAAAATGAAAATAACGAACGCGAAAGAATTATTGCCTTTTGCCTTCAGCAAGGAAGATTTATTATGAAAAGTGGTTTTATCGCGATTTTAGGGCAGCCAAACGTCGGAAAGTCCACCTTCACAAATGCCTTACTTTCCAAAAAAGTATCCATAGTCTCTCCAAAGCCTCAAACCACCAGAGATAATATTGATGGTATCTATAAAAAAGATAATCTTCAGCTGGTTTTTATCGATACGCCTGGGATTTTTGAATCAAATGAGTCTTTGGATGTTTTCATGAACAAAGAAGCCAGAAGCTCTTTAAGCGGGGCAGACGCGGTTATCTTTATCGTCAGCGCCGAAAATAAAGACACATCAAAAGACGACGCGATCTTAAGCAAACTTAAATTCGACACTCCCTTATTCATCGTAATTAATAAAATCGATTTAGCTACCGCCCCAGAAATGGAAAAACTTTTAGCGCATTATTTGGAAAACTATCCAAAAGCTAGGATTCTTCAAATGAGCGCTTTGACGAATTTTGGCATCAAAGACGTGCGAGAAGCCGTAAGCGAAGTAATGCCAGAAGGCCCTCAATATTTCGAAGATGACGTTTATACCGACAAAGACCATCTTTTTATGGCTAAAGAAATGATTAGGAACGAATTGCTCCATTTCCTAGATGACGAAATTCCTCATCAAAGCGCAGTCACCATCAATTCTTTCAAAGAAAATGACAATGAAGTAAAAATAAAGGCCACGATATATGTCGAGAAAGACAATCAAATTGCAATCGTTGTCGGCAAAGGCGGGGAAATGATCAAAAAGATTTCGATGACAGCGAGAAGAAACCTATCCAAAGATTGGAAAAAATTCGTGGAATTACGTATCGACGTCCAAAAAGAAAGCAATTGGCGTAACCGTCCAGACAAATTAAAGGCTTTTGGATATTCAATAGAAGATGAAGGAAACTAAACGTCTTGAAGGATATGTGACAAAATTATCCGAATACAAAGACTCTGATAAAATCGTGACGATTCTAACCAAAGATGGATTCTATTCTTTCCATGCTCGAGGAGTCAAAAACGTCCAAAGCAAAAACGCTTCGTCATTGCTTCTTTTTTCTTATTCTTCTTTCCTCCTAGAAATCAATGGGAAAAGTCTCGCTTTAAAAGAGGGAGCATTATTAAAAGAGCCGCCTTATAGCGATTCTTTAATCCGGATGGCCAGCTTGTCTTTCATTTCAGAGCTTATTTCAAGGCTTTTGGTCATAGAAGGGGATGAAAGGATATTTTCTTATCTCGCCAAAGTCCTCTCTTTGATGCAAGAAGGATTTTCCGAAATCAATCTTTGCCTTTTTTTCTTCGCTTTTCTTTTAAAGGAAATAGGATATTCTTTGAACGTCGATGAATGCGTTATCTGCCATTCAAAAAAAGATATAGTTGGGCTAGATATCAATGAAGGCGGATTCATTTGCAAAAACGAAGAAGAATCAGGCGCTAAATGTCTATCTTCCCGAAATCTAAAAATCATCCGCTACATATTCAAAAGCGAGATGGAAAACCTCGGTTCAATAAGCTTCGAATCAAAGGAATGTATGCAAATAATCAAGATATTATCGGATTATTTAGAACAAATTTTAGGAATTAAGCTGCGTAGTCTCAAAACCCTACAATTAGCGGCATAGAAGTACCCTTATAAAGGGTTGACACCCCTCTTCCCAAAAATACAATAGTTTTGTATTTTGAAAGGATTTTTTTACTTTTTATGGCTAGTAAATTCGATTTTGACAAAATCACCTCGCATTTAGTCACCTCTGGCTACGTTTTCCCAGGAAGCGAGATCTATGGTGGTTTATCAAATACTTGGGACTATGGGCCTTTAGGCGCTGAATTAAAAAAGAACATCAAGGCAATTTGGTGGAAGAAGTTCGTCCAAGAATCGCCTACAAACGTAGGCATCGATTCTGCGATTTTGATGAATCCAAAAGTTTGGGAAGCGACTGGACACGTTTCAACTTTCAATGATCCAATGGTCGATTGCAAAGCGTGCCATGCTCGTCACCGCGCCGATTCATTAATCCATGAAGAATATCCAGATGTTGATGTGGACGCCATGACTTTCGAAGATATGGATAAATTCATGAAAGAACATCCGATGAAATGCCCTCAATGTGGCAAGAATGACTTCACGCCGATTCGCAAGTTCAATATGATGTTCAAAACCCATATTGGCGTCACGGAAGATAATTCCAGCACCGTTTATTTGCGTCCGGAAACCGCCCAAGGCGTTTTTGTGGATTTCAAGAGCGTTCAAAGAGCCTCCCGCAAAAAAATCCCATTCGGTATCTGCAATGCCGGCAAAAGCTTCCGCAACGAGATCACCCCAGGGAATTTTACTTTCCGCACTCGCGAATTCGAACAAATGGAGATGGAGTTTTTCTGCAAGCCCGATACTGATTTGGAATGGTTTGCCTATTGGAAGGATTATTGCCTTAAATTCGTCGAATCGTTAGGTCCAAAAGCCGAAAATTTGCGTTTCCGTGACCATGAAGCCGCCGAATTGGCTTTCTACTCCAAAGCCACAACTGACGTTGAATATGATTTCCCAGGCTTAGGATGGGGCGAAATCCTAGGCGTTGCCGATCGCACGGATTACGATTTGAAGCGCCATCAAGAATATAGCAAACAGGATTTGACTTATTTTGATCCTGAAACCAATGAGCGTTATTTGCCTTATGTCATCGAGCCATCGATGGGTCTTGACAGATTGATGCTTATGGTAATGGTTGATTCTTATGACGAAGAAGCCCTTGAAGGCGGAGACACAAGAATCGTTATGCACATGGCTCCAGCATTAGCCCCATACAAAGTAGCGGTATTGCCTTTATCAAAGAAATTGGAAGGCCAAGCGATGGATGTTTTGAATGTCTTGAACAAAGAATTCTCTGCGACCTTCGATTCAACCGCCTCCATCGGCAAACGTTATCGGAGGCAAGATGCCATTGGAACGCCATTCTGCGTGACCATTGATTTTGAAACCGAAAACGATCATTCCGTGACTGTTCGCGACCGTGACAGTATGGAGCAAGTTCGCATGCCAATAAACGAATTGGTTAGCTATCTAAATAATAAAACTAAAATATAAATAGTAGTTATTTAGTACATATTCAGTAATTAATATTACATAGTAATATAAGGAAGATATGATAGAACAAGAAGTTATTGATAATTTATTGAAATCCACAGACATTGTTTCTGTCATTTCCTCATATATTCCTGTCGTTAAAAAAGGAAGAAGTTACCTGGCTCTATGCCCTTTTCATGATGACAAACATCCTTCGATGAATATCTCCAAAGAGAAACAGATATACAAATGTTTCTCTTGTGGAGAAGGCGGAAACGCCATAACGTTCATCCAACATTACGAGAAGATAAATTTCGAGGAAGCCGCGCGCAAATTAGCGGAACTAGTCGGTTTCCATGACCCAAGGCTTTATAAAGCTAACTCAGTCAAAAAGGTTGATCCTTCTCTTGAGGCTTTATACAAATGCATCAACGATCTTCAGGATTATTATGTTTATTCCTTGTCTACTAGCGAAGCGAGCAAGGCAAGAGAATATCTAAGCAACAGAGGCATCAGTCAAGTAGAGATCGAGACTTATGGAATCGGATATTCGCCTATGGACGGGAAGAAAACCATCCAGTTTTTGCAAGCGAAGGGACATTCTTTGAAAAGCATTGAAGATATTGGCATAACTCTCGCTAAAGCCTCAGGATCTAGCGACAATAATGCCGGTCGAATAATCTTCCCTCTTCATAATCCGAACGGGCAAGTGGTCGGTTTCTCGGCCAGACGAATACAAAACGACGATTCGAGCAAATACATCAATAGTCCCGAAACGAAGATTTTCCATAAAGGCCAGATTCTCTATAACTACCATAACGCCAAAAAATATGCGAGCCATGACGGCTATGTATATGTGTTAGAAGGGTTTATGGACACGATTAGTCTTGGGAGAGCTGGCATAAAAAGCGCAATTGCTTTGATGGGAACGGCTTTGACGAAAGATCAGATAGGCTTATTAAGGCGATTAAGAGCGGAAGTCAGACTGTGCCTAGATGGAGACGATCCTGGCCAAATCGGCATGATGAAGGCGATTAAGCCTTTGCAAACCGCCTCAATCCCCTTCCGCTTGGTCTTGAACGAAGCCGATAAAAGAGATCCGGACGACATCTATCAAGAAAACGGCAAAGACGCATTGATCAAAGCGATGAATTCCTTAGTCGATCCCTTTGATTTCCAATTAAGCTATTACTTAAATGTCAAATCTTTGTCCACTTCGGAAGACAAAAAGAAAGCACTCCTCTATTTCTTGCCTTATTTAAAAGAAGTAAAGTCATCGCTAGAAAGAGATGATTACATCAATAAGCTATCGAAGGTCACGGGATTTCTCCCTGAAACCATTAGGAATGAGCTTAGGAAGATTTCTAATATTAACGAGACAATCGAAGAAGACATCGCTTATTCATTAGGAGAAAAGCATTCGAGTCTTAACGAAAAGGAAAAAGCGACTTCCCGTCTTTATAAGGCGGAATTTGAATTTCTCTATTACATGTTCAATTATTCGGAGGCCGTTAAATCCTTCGAGATATCTCTCGATAGTTTCTATGACAAGAACCTCGATACTGCCGCGAATATCTTAGTAGAGCTAGCCCCAAACCAAGGGAACATCTCCTCCCTATTAGCATACATAGACAACCGAATAGAAGGATTCGAAAACCCCAATAAAATAAAAGATATATTCATTGATATATCCAAAAAGCACGATTACCCCCCTCTGACAAAAGATGTTCTAGAAACATTAATCAAAACGATCCTCGCTGAGCGGAAGAAACAAAAAGAAAATAGAATTCTTGTAGAAGAATACACTAACGCCTCGAGTGAAGAAGAAAAACTAAGAAGCATCGAAAAACTTTTGGAAGAAAAACGCAAGCAAAGCAAAAACGATTAAAGGAGCAATTTATGGCAAAGAAAAAGGACGCAGAGCAATTAGAAGAAATCATTGAAGATGAAGAAATCATCATCGAAGATGAGGACGCAAGAAAGAAAAGTATCATCATAACTCTCAAAAAAGATCTTCTTTCCAAGGGAAAAGAAGCTGGATCATTGGATCAAGGCGAAATCATGGACATCGCCAGCAAATACGATTTCAGCGAAGACGATATCGAAGAATTGATTAATTTCTTTCAAGGAAGCGGAATCAAAATCATAAGCGAAGACGAAGATGTCTCTTTGGAAGACGCTGACCTCAATGAGATCGACATCGAGAAGCAAAACCAAGAGATGGAAGAAGACGAAGACCTCAATGACTCCGATGAAAAAGAGGAAGTGGAATCAATCGATGACTTCTCTAAGCTCCAATCGGGTGAGGTCAAAGTCAATGATTCCGTCAAAATGTATTTGAAAGAGATAGGGAAAGTTAATCTTTTGAATGCCAAGGAAGAGACGGAGCTTGCTAAGAAAATCGTTGCCGGCGACAAAGCCAGAGAAACGTTAAGAGCCTATTACGAAACCGCAGTGAAAGAAGGCGAAAGCAAAAGTTTCCAAGATTGGAGCAAAGCGATTCGCTTCAATTACCCAACCAAAGAGATTTTCTTAGTTAAATGCGAAGTAGATGATGGCGAAAACGCCAAAAATCAGCTCATCACCGCGAATTTACGCTTGGTTATCTCAATTGCCAAGCATTATGTCGGAAGAGGTATGCACTTCTTGGATCTGATCCAAGAAGGAAATATGGGTTTAATCAAGGCAGTCGAAAAATTCGATTACACCAAAGGCTTTAAATTCTCAACTTATGCCACCTGGTGGATTCGACAAGCCATCACTAGAGCTATCGCTGACCAAGCCAGAACCATCCGTATCCCTGTCCACATGGTGGAAACCATCAATAAAATGACAAGGTTCCAAAGACAGCTCGTCCAGGAATTAGGGCGCGAGCCAACGCCTGAGGAAATTAGCCGTGAAATGCAAGCCAAGGATCCAAAAGGCGCCTTATCGCCAGAAAGAATCCGCGAAATTCAAAGAATCGCCATGGAACCAGTCTCCTTAGAAACCCCAATTGGCGAAGAAGATGACAGCCACTTAGGCGATTTCATCGAGGACAAAGAAACGCAATCTCCAAGCGAATATGCCACAAAATCCTGCCTTCGCGACGAATTAGAAGAAATCATGAAAGACCTTGGGCCAAGAGAAAGAGCCGTCTTAGAGCTCCGTTTCGGCTTAAACGACGGCCATCCAAGAACTTTGGAAGAGGTTGGCAAAAAGTTCGGCGTCACCAGAGAGCGCATCCGTCAAATCGAATCGAAAGCCTTAAGAAGATTGCGTCATCCGTCCCGTTCGAAGAAATTGGGCGATTATCGCGACAACGTTTCTAATAGTGGACCAGACATTTCGAGAAAAAGCAAAAAATAATGAAAGAAGATAATCTCCAAAAAGCTTACGAAAGAAGCCTTCAGGTTGCGAAGGAAGAAGGTTTTCTTTCCTATAACTCTTTATTAGACATCACCGACAGATTTTCTTTAAGCGAGGAGGAATTCGATAATCTTTCTTCGCTTTTGGAAAAAGAAAACATCGCCATAAAAGAAGATGCTTTGATCGCGCCTGGCAAAGTGACATCCGCAAATTCTTCTTTGGCAAGCTATTTTTCAGAGATGGGCAAATACCCGATTCTTTCCAAAGAAGAGGAAAATCGACTTGCCAAAGCAATGGAAGAAGGCAAAAAAGCAGAAGCGACTTCCATAATCGACAAAGAACATGAAGTCGAGCTCAAAGAAACTATCCAAAAAGGCCGAGAAGCAAGAGAAAGGCTAATAACTTCAAATCTTCGTTTGGTGGTGAGTATCGCTAGTCGCTATAGAAGAAGCGATGTTTCTTTCAATGACCTCATCCAGTGTGGGAATGAAGGCTTGATCAGAGCCGTCGACAAATTTGATTATACCAAGGGTTTTAAGTTCTCAACCTATGCCACCTGGTGGATAAAACAAGGAATCACCAAAGGAATCGATGAAGGAAAAGGCGCAATAAGGATTCCTACTTACAAAGCCCAAGATGTCGCAAAGCTAAATCGCATAAGGCAGGAATTGACCATCAAATTGAACCATGAGCCAAGCGAAGAAGAAATTTCCGAATATTATCCATCGTATGGCATCGACAAAATCCGAGAACTAGACAAAACATCCAAAGCTTTGTGCCTTTCTTTGAACGATTTCATCAAAGGCAATGACGAAAGCGAAACGGAAATCGAGGATTTGGTGCCAGATGAAGATAGCTATGACGATATCACCGAATCTTTGACCTTGGAAGATACGATGAAATCCATCAAGAAAGGGCTAGAAACGTTAACGCCCCGGGAAAAAGAGATTATTTTAGCCATATATGGAATAAACGGCGAAGAAAAATCGATGGAAGAAATCGGAAACGAATACGGGGTGTCCAGAGAAAGAATCCGCCAGATAAAGGAAAAAGCCCTTCACAAAATGAAAGAAGGGATCGCTGAAAAATGAAGCTTTCCAAAAGATTAGAGACGATAGCCTCTTTCGTCAAAAAAGGCGAAAGCATCGCCGATGTCGGAAGCGACCACGCCTTAGTGCCGATATATCTAGCAAAAAAAGGGATTGTCTCGAAGGCGCTTGCCATCGATAACAAAAAAGGCCCCTTCAAAATAATGAATGAAGCGATAAAGAAGGCTAATCTCCAAAATGAGATTTCTTCTTCTTTATCAAACGGAATCGAAAAGGTCGATGAGACGATAGACGCCGTTTTGATTTGCGGTATGGGTGGGCTTCTTATAAAAGATATTTTAGAAACTCATGAAGAAAAACTGTCATTCATCAAAGCGCTGATCATCGACGCCCATAGCGAATATGAGGCTTTGATACCCTATTTAGGAAAACACGCTTTCGAAGCAGTGCAATCAGAATTTTTCTACGACAAAGGCCTGCCTTATTGCGTTTATCGTTTCGAAAAAAAAGAATCACCTATCGAATATACCGACATGGAGGCTAAATTCGGACCTTTGGAGATAAAGAAGAAAAAAGAGGAATGGAAAAAATATTGGCTCTGGAAAAAAGATCTTAACGATTCGATCTTAGGTAAAGAAAACATACCATCTTCCAAAAGAGAAGCTTTGATAAAAGAGAACGAAAAAATAGAATCGGCGATGAGCTGATTCTATTTTTCTTTAAGATATTTTAAGCACTCATTATAGACTTTAGGGCTAGTGGAAGCGCCAGAAGCCAAGATGCAATAATGGTATTTGGAAAGATCGAATTTCTTAAGGTCATCCAAATTAGAGGCCCGGAATATCCTAGCGTCAGGATGGGATTCCTTTGCGATAGTGACTAGTTTCATCGTGTTATTGCTATTGATCGATCCCAAAATCACGATGGCATCGGCTTCTTTTGGTGCGATTCTTAGATTGAATTGACGCTTTTTTGTAGATTCGCAACGGGAATCTACGACAAAAGCCCCCGGAATTTTATCCAAAACGAATTTGCTAACTTCCCTGACTTCCTCATCACTCATGGTAGTTTGGCACATAAATGTAGGTGCTTTGTCTTTGATTTTCGAAAAATCGAAGGAAGAAAGGTTTTTGACATCCAAAAAGTGGACATTTTCCGAACAAGAGACGGAAGCGATGGCCTCAAGATGGTTCTTTTCCCCTAAAAAGATGACTTCGCGAGCGGCAGAAGCGAAATAAGAAATCATATCAAGATTCTTTTTGACCTTATCGCAAGTGGCATCATAGACTATTAAATCGTGCTTTTTGGCAATCTCGTCGTAAAGCGAAGGATGGCCATGGGCCGAAAAAACCACGACGGATTTAGAAGGAATCTTTTTTAAATTTTCCAAAAGGTCTTCTTTTCTTTCATCGATAAGGATAAAACCTTCTTTAAGCAAATCATTGATGGCTTCATCGTTATGAACCAAAGAACCAAGAAGATAAATATCCTTACTAGGATTCTCTTTTTTTGCTTTTTTGGCAGTCAAGAAAGCGCGGGTGACGCCTTCGCAATAAGAAAACGGAACTAAAGTAAATACATTCATGACTAGGATTATATCCTAGTTATTCCAAAAAAAGCCAAAAACAAATATAATTTAGCTATTATGGCATCATTTAAAGCATTCAATTTAGATTCACAATTAGTCAATACTTTAGAAAAACTAGGCTACAAAGAGCCTTCGAAAGTTCAATGCGCGGTAATTCCAAAAGCCCTTCAAGGGAAAAGCTTATTGGCGCAAAGCGCGACAGGAAGTGGCAAAACACACGCTTATCTTATCCCAATAATCGCGAAAACGGATTTCAATCTCGATAGGCTTCAAGCAATCGTGATCTGTCCAACGAGGGAACTTGCCCGCCAAACCTATGAATTTGCGCGGGAATTCGTCAGATTCTACCCAAAATTCAAAGTGAGATTATTCACAAGTGAGGCAGAGGTCAGCCAAAACGAAGAAGGGCTAAGCGTAGCCCCCCATTTGATTATCGGCACCCCTGGAAGAATCCATGATATATTGGTGAGCAAAGACAGTTTGAATCTTACTAACGTCAGAAGCGTTGTCTTAGATGAAGCTGATATGCTTTTGGATTTAGGGTATTTTGACGATATCGCGGACTTATTTGCCCATTTGAATAACCCTCAAACATTGGTTTTCTCGGCAACTTTAAAACAAAACCTTCGCGATGAGCTGAACAAATTCGTTTCTAGCGATTTTTCTTACGAAAACGAAAAAGTAAACACTGCAAGCGGCGTCCGTCATCATTTAGTGGACACCAAGCACCAAAGCGACGGCGACGCGTTGCTTTCGCTATTGAAAATCAGAAGGCCGTATTTATGCATCGTCTTTGCTTCTACAAAGGATAAAGTCGCCGAATTATCCCGAATTTTGAAATCAAACAATTACGATCCGATCTATTTCTCTGGCTCTTTAGATGAAAGAAATAGAAAGAAGGCCCTTAGGGCGATCAGAGAAAACAGATCTTCGATCATCGTCTCTAGCGATTTATTGAGCCGTGGGATGGATATCCCTGACGTCACCGATGTCATTTCGATCGATTTGCCAAATGATTTGGATTTCTATCACCATCGAGCAGGGAGAACCGGCCGGTTCGGGAAAGAAGGGGATTCCTGGGTTTTTTATGATGATGACAGCACAAAACTCCCTAAGCTTCTTATCGAAGAAGGGGTTAAATTCGATTTTTACACCTTAAGGAAAGACGAATTGAAGATTGACCCGGTCGGGCTGCTGCCAAAAACCAAGCTTAAGAAAAAGAAGGCTTTTGAAAATGAAGAAGAGGCTAAGGAAATCAAAATAGCCAAAGCCAATTCTCGGGTTAAGCGCGTTAAGCCAAGCTATAAAAAGAAACAAAAATACGCGATTGAGAAAGTCAAACGCAAATACAGAAGAAAAGCTATCCAAAAAAGCGTACGGCAACAGCTGACCAAAAAATATCAGGCTGAAGCACGCAAAAATAGAGGTGACGAAGAATGAGCGAATTTTATTTAGGATCCCATCTTTCTTTATCAGGACCTGATTTCTATCTTGGCACTGTCAAAACGGCTTTATCTTTCAACGAGAATGCCTTCATGTTTTACACAGGTGCCCCTCAAAACACCAAAAGAGTGCCAACGAAGTCCTTGAAAATAGAAGAAGGGAGGAAGCTACTACAAGAGCAGCATATCGACGAATCGAAAATCGTTATCCATGCCCCGTATATCATAAATCTTGCTAATCCAATAAAAATGGAAACGAGAGACCTTGCCAAATCCTTTTTAAAAGAAGAGCTACAAAGAGTCGCGGATTTCCATGTCCAAAATCTCGTCCTCCATCCTGGATCTGCCACTGGCGGAAGCAAAGACGAAGCCATCCGTTATCTCATCGAAGGCTTAAACGAAGTGTTGGAAATGGATTCAAGCAATGTCATAATCTGCTTAGAGACGATGGCTGGGAAAGGGAGTGAAATCGGTTCGAATTTCCTTGAGCTAGCAAAAATAATCAAAAGTATCAAAAAGCAAGATAGAATCGGTGTTTGCCTAGACACTTGTCATATCAATGACGCGGGATACGATGTCAATGATATTGAAACCACCTTAAGTGAATTCGAGCAAACTATCGGATTAAAAAAATTGAAGGTCATCCACCTAAATGACTCCAAAAACGAAAGAGGGTCGCATAAAGATAGGCATGAAAATATCGGGTACGGCAGTATCGGCTTTGAAACGTTAGAAAAATGGGTCAAAGAGGAAAGATTAAGCGCTATTCCAAAGATATTAGAGACGCCCGTCTTGAAAGATGGGGCTAATTCTTATTACCCATACAAAAAAGAAGTGGAGATGCTTAGAAGCGGCATCTATTGCGCTTCTTGGAAAGAGGAAGTTTTAAAAGACAACTAAAAAGAGCGGTTTTATCGCTCTTTTATAGTTTTTTAATCTCTTTTATCAACTCTTCGTAAATAATATCATCGCTAACTTGACGGATGACTTCGCCTTTTTTGAAGATGACCCAAACGCCATTTCCGCCAGCGGCGCCAAGATCGGCGTGTCTCGCCTCGCCTGGGCCATTCACGATGCAGCCCATAATCGCCACCTCTTTGTTAATGTGATTGTCTTCAAGATAAGTTTGGATTTTTTGGGCAAGGGGAATCAAATTCACTTCAGTGCGGCCGCAAGTCGGACAAGAGATGAAGGTTGGATAATCTTTATTCAATCCCAAATCGTGCAAAAGACGATTGGCGGCTTTGATCTCTTCAGTCGGATCATCGCTTAAAGAAATGCGGATAGTGTCGCCGATTCCTTCCAAAAGCAAAGGTGATAACCCAGCTGCACTTCTGATAAGGCCAGTGTCTTTTGGACCAGCTTCGGTGATCCCTAAATGAAGAGGATAGTCAAACATCTTCGAGGCGAGACGATAAGCTTCGATCGTTTCAAGGGCATTAGATCCCTTTAAAGACAAAACAATGTCATGGAAACCGAACTTTTCGAGAATATCCACATGTTTTTTGGCGCTTTGGAGAAGAAAGTCAGAGGAAATCCTATTCTTTCCATAATAAATAGTCTTATCCAAAGAGCCAGAATTAACTCCGATGCGGATAGGGATATGCTTTTCTAAGCAAGCGTCGACAACAAGCTTTATTTTCTCTTCTGATCCAATGTTTCCGGGGTTTAGGCGAATGGCGTCAACGCCGCTTTCGATGCTTTTTAAGGCTAAACGATAATCAATATGGATGTCGGCCACCAAAGGAATATTTATCTTTTTCTTGATTTCTTTTATCGCTGCAGCATCTTCGAAATCCAAAACGGAAACTCTCATAAGCTCCGCGCCTAGCTTCGCGCATTCATTGATTTGATTGGCGACTGAACATACATTGCTCGTCTTGATATTGCACATCGATTGAATTACGATGTGGTTGGAACCGCCTAAGGTCAAATTTCCAATTTTTATTTGTTTGGTTTTTTCTCTTATTTCCATAATTTATGGCCATAGTATAAACCAAAAACGAATTTACTTAAATAAAGTGAGAAAAACTTATAGATTTAACGATGCTTCTATGATAATATTACGCTCGCGAAAAGAAAGAAGAGTGAATCGATATGGCAAGCAAACGTGATCAAGTTATCTTAAAATGCAGTGAATGCGGTGAACACAACTATATCACCACACGTAACAAAAAGACCCATCCCCAAAAGATGGAAATCAAAAAATTCTGCAGTCGCTGCAAAAAAGAGACTCTCCATAAGGAAGGCAAATAACTTTAGGGCCCGGGTAATGGGCCTTTTATTTTATGATTGTCAAATACGCTAATAACCCACAGTTTGCCAACACCTATTTTATCGGCTTAGAAGGAAAGGAATGCTTTTTGGTCGATCCAGGAGACAATTCCAATGGGAAAATCGATAAATATATCGACCGTCACTATTCTTCTTTGAAAGGAATACTTTTGACGCACGGCCATTATGACCATATTTATGGTTTAACCAATTTAGCTCATAAAGCCCCCATTTATATAGGATATAACGATATTCGTTGCCTCACTGACTCAAAATATAATCTTTGCCCTGGGTTAGAGATAGAAGGCTATGAAGTCATCTCCTTATATGAAAACGATATTTTGTCACTGGATGAGCTATCGATAAAAGTGATTGAAACGCCTTTCCATACTGAAGGAAGCCTTTGCTTCTATATTGAAAAACTTCGATCTTTGATTTCTGGGGATACTCTTTTCCATTTAAGCTATGGCCGTTACGATTTGCCAGGCGGAGATAAAAATAAAATTAGAAGCAGTCTTTCAAAGCTAGCAAGATTGCCTAAAGAAACAATCATCTATCCGGGCCATGAAAGCAATACGATTTTGGAAAATGAGTTAAAATATAACCCAGGTTTCAAATTATAACCGCCATTATTTCGTTTGTTTTTGCCAAATTATGCTCATTTAATTTATTTTTAAGTTCATTCTTAATAACAGAGAGAGTAAAATATTTGAGTTCAAACGAAGGAGTTTTAAAAATGAACGTTACTGAATTACGCCCTGGCAATTACTTCATCGACGAGAAAGTTTTATATCGTTGCATCGATATCCTTTTAAACAAGACCGCCATGAGAAAGATGGTTGCCAAACTTAAGGTTCAAAATGTCCGCACTGGTGCCATTACCGAAATCGCTCGTAACAGCGGTTATGACGTCGAAGAAGCCCGCTTAGACAAAAAGAACATGCAATATCTTTATGATTCTGGCACAACCTATGTTTTCATGGATCCAAAGACTTACGAACAAATTGAAATCGGACATCCTCAACTCGAATCCGAAGCTCAATATTTGGTCGCTAATCTCGATGTCATCGTCATCAGCTTCAACGAAGAGATTCTTGGCATCCAATTACCAGCCAAAGTCGCTATCACAGTTACCGATTGCGAACCTGGCGTCCGTGGTGACACCATCACCAATGGCGGCAGCAAAGACGCCGTCTTAGAAACCGGCATGAAAATCCGCGTTCCTCTCTTCATCAACGTCGGCGATAAGATTTCTGTCGACACCGCGACAGGAAAATACGACGGGAGAGCCTAATCATGACTTGGAACGGAAACTGGTTTGGACTAGTTATCGCCGCCTTAGTCATTGGCTTGCTTGTGGGATTCTTCGGAGCAAGAACATTGATCAAAAAGCAAATGAAGAAGAACCCTCCGATCAATGAAAATATGATTCGTGCAATGTATATGCAAATGGGTCGGAAACCAAGCGAAGCCCAAATAAGAGCTGTCATGAATTCTGTTCGCAAGAACATGGATAACCAATAAAAAATAGGCAATTAGAAAAGGTGATCGTACGGGGGTCACCTTTTTTGTTTATTATTTACGATTATCAAAGCGAGAGTAGAAGAAACATTTTTTTAACAGCAGAAATTCTATTAAATTAACGCAATTGTTTTTCAATTAATAAACTTTTTAATAATAATTAGAACTTATAATATTTTTTGTCAATCTAAAATACTGATATTATCGATATTTTTTTAAAAGTTTTGAGAAAATTCCAAAGTTTTTTATATTTACCAAAAAACTACTAATTATTTACCAAATAAATTATATTCTTTCTCAGTTCCTTCTTTTAAACGTTTTATATTCTCGTGATGTCTATAAACAAGTAACATGTAAATCGCGGCATTCGCAACCGCTGCTTCATAACCGATTTTCAATAGGCCGCTGCACCCAAGGTCCCAGCAAAAGAAATTCGTTGAAACCCCACACTCATTAATGATAGCGATGACGCTGACAATGACGCAGATTGCCGCTCCTGAGACAATGCTAGCGCGACTGACGACATTTCTTTTTTTGCCAATCTTATAAACCGAGAAGAAGGCAATGGCATCGATGACAAGCATTATCCATCCGCACGAAACGGTGGACCCCATAAAACAAGCGACGGCTTTGCCGCCTCTAAAACCGATATAAATCGGATAACAATGACCGATTGCAACCGCGACCATGCTAAGCCAAAGATAGAAAACGCCGTCATCCCAAAGAGGCGCAATGTTCTTGATGCTAGAGAAATTTAGAATCGCCCAACAAGAATAGAAAACGATGACCGCTTTTAGAATATCCAAAGCGATTACAATCAAGCCGGCTTTCTTTCCTAAAACCCTAGAAGAATTGGTGCCACCCGATCCTCCAGAACCGTAATCACGAGGATCAATATGGTAAAAAGCCTTGCCAATTATAACGCCAGTAGGAATGGCTCCGATAAAATAGCCAATCGCCACAAAGAGCAAAGGCACAAGAATGTTCATTAAGATAGTCATAAAAAGCAGCCTCCAAAGCCACTTTGCCTATTATGACCAATTTTTTTGCCTATTCAACTAAATGCATATTCAAATGTGCCATTTTTTGGACACTATTAATACTTAATAGAGTTTTAAAATATCGGAAAATAATCTATAATGATGGCAATTTTGCTAGGAACATCATCATGGACGAAAAACAAGACTTAAACAATGAAGAGGGCTACTTCCAAAAAGCCGAATCCAATTACCGAGCGAGCGATATCGAAGTTTTAAGTGAACTAGAGGGCGTTAGAAAGCGTCCTGGCATGTATATCGGCTCCACGAACGCCAAAGGTTTGCACCATTTGGTTTGGGAAATCGTAGATAACGCCGTCGACGAAGCAGTCAACGGATATGGTAGCAAAATAAACGTCATCATTCATAAAGACGGATCGATACAAGTTGACGATGAAGGACGTGGGCTCCCTATCGATATTCATCCAAGCGCGAAGATTCCAGCCGTTCAGCTGATTTTCACAACCCTCCATAGCGGTGGCAAATTCAATAGCAAAAATTATTCGACAAGCGCTGGGTTGCACGGGGTCGGTGCGACCGTGACAAACGCTTTATCGTCTTTTGTCGATATCACCGTATGCCGGGAAGGCGGAATCTATCATATCAGTTTCAAAAATGGCGGTGAGTTAGATCAGCCATTGGAAAAAATAGGCGAAACCAAAAAACATGGTTCATCAATCCGTTTCAAACCAGATGCGAAAATCTTTTCAACGACCGAATTCAAATGGGACACAATCTATAATCATCTCCAAGAAAGCGCCTTCTTATGCAAAAAAGTTCATTTCTTTTTAAAAGATGAAAGAACTGGCTTAAGTCACGAATTCTATTATGAAAACGGCCTAAAGGAATATGTCGAAAACCTCACTGCCAACAAAACGCCAATCGGAAACATCATCACTTTCGAAAACAAAAATGCCACCATTCAGATTGAGGTGGCTATGCAATGGTGCCAAAGCGATTATAGCGATCATCCTTTAAGCTACGCAAACGGGGTCAGGACGGAAGCTGGCGGCACCCATGAGGATGGCTTCAAATCCGGTTTGACCAAAGCCGTGAATGATTGGGCGATTTCCAATGGTTTGATCAAAGAAAAAGACAGAATTGAAGGAAATGACCTCCGCGAAGGCTTGACTTTTGTAATCGCTGTCAAAATCCCAGAAAACAAGCTTGAGTATGAAGGGCAGACAAAAGGAAAATTAGGAACCCCTGACGCTTTGTCGGCTTGCTCGTCTTTTGTCTACGATCAATTCACCTATTACATAACCGAGCACAAGGATTTCGCCGTGAATCTCGTCAAAAAATGCCAGGCCTCAAAAGAAGCAAGAGAAGCGGCGAGAAAAGCCAGAGACGCCGCCCGTGGTAGTAACGCCAAAAAGAAAAAAGACGATTATATAATCTCTGACAAATTAGCGCCAGCCCAATCAAAAGATTATGCCAACAACGAATTGTTCATCGTTGAAGGAAATTCCGCCGGAGGCTCAGCGAAAAACGGGCGCGACCGTTTGCATCAAGCTATCTTGCCTTTGCGTGGCAAGCCTTTGAACACGGACAGCGTGACGATGGAAAGAATGCTTCAAAACGAAGAATTCTCCACCTTGATCCAAACAATAGGAGCAGGGGTCGGCCCTGATTTCGACGTCAAGGATTCTAGATATGGAAAAATCATTATCATGACTGATGCCGATGTCGATGGTGCTCACATTCAGATCCTTTTGCTGACCTTCTTCTATAACTATATGAAGCCTTTAATCGACGAAGGGATGGTTTATATCGCCTGTCCTCCGCTTTACCGCGTTTTCAAAAAGAGCGATCCCGCCAACAAATTCGTTTATGTTTGGGACGAAGACAAATTGGAAGAAGCCAAAGCCAAGATCGGCCCAGGATATGGCATAAGCCGCTACAAAGGATTAGGTGAGATGAATGCCGATCAATTGGCTTTCACCACAATGGACAAGAAAACGAGACTGCTTTTACGAGTTGATGTCCAAGATCCTCTCGTAGTGGAGAAAAGAATTTCCATCCTGATGGGGAAAGACGCCTCATTAAGGAGAGATTGGATAAACGAGAACATCACTTTCAACGAAGAAGATGATTTCATGAAAGAATTGGATAAGCAGAAAGGAGCGCGTTAGTTATGGGCAAGAAAAAGATTGAAGAAGCTCCGATTGTCGAAAACATCTCCAATACCGCTTTGGATGAATTGATGGGTGATCGCTTCGGAATATACGCCAAAGACGTCATCCAAGAAAGAGCGATTCCTGATGCCAGAGACGGGCTGAAGCCAGTTCAGCGCCGCATTGTCTACGATATGGCGATAAATGGCAACACCATCGATAAGCCAACGAAGAAAAGCGCCCGCATCGTCGGCGATGTCATGGGTAAATTCCATCCTCATGGCGATGCCTCCATTTACGATGCCTTAGCCCATCTTTCCCAAGATTGGCGCTTACGCTATCCATTGGTGAATTTTCAAGGCAACAACGGATCGATGGATGGAGACGAACCAGCTGCCCCACGTTATACCGAGGCAAGATTAAGCGCCATCTCTAATGAGCTTGTCAAAGATTTGGAAATGGAAACGGTCGACATGGAATTGACTTATGACGACTCAAATGAAGAACCAACGGTTTTGCCGAGTTTTTTCCCGAATCTTTTCGCAAACGGGTCAACCGGCATTGCCGTAGGCATAGCTACCGAAATACCTCCTCATAACCTAAAAGAAATAAACGACACCATCATTTATCGAATCAAGCACCCCCATTGTAACGTCGAAGACCTTTTGGAGCATTTGAAAGGCCCAGATTTCCCAACAGGAGGGATTGTTTATAAAACGGCGGGGCTGAAATCGATTTACACGACCGGCAGAGGGAGAATAGAAATCGCTTCCCGAACCGAGATAATCGACAATGGAAAAGAAAAACAGATCGTCATCACCGAAATCCCTTATGGAGTGGTAAAGAGCAAATTGGTCTATGAGATCGACAAGATACGCCACGACAAAACGATTGCCGGCATCGAAGAAGTGCGCGACGAAAGCGATAAAACGGGCTTGAGAATCGCCATCGATTTGAAAGATAACGCCAAACCTGAGGCAATCTTAAAATTCTTGATGGGCAAAACCAATCTTTGCTCAGGCTATAGCGCCAATATGGTAGCGATTGTCGATCAGCGCCCAAAGACCATGACTTTGGAATCTTATTGCGATTGCTATATCAATCATCAAAGCGATGTCGTCACAAGACGGAGTAATTATCTTTTGAATAAGGAGGAGGCGAGACTTTCGATAGTCGAAGGCTTGATCAAAGCCGTCTCCATCTTGGATGAAGTCATAAAAGTAATCAGAAGAAGCAACGACAAAGCCGATGTCAAAAAGAATCTTTGCGAAGTCTTTGGCTTCACTCTAGACCAAGCCGAAGCCATCGTGATGATGCCTTTGTATAAATTGTCCCATACCGACATCGTCACTTTGGAAAACGAAAGAGACGCTTTGGTCAAAGATATCGCTTATTTAAAAGACATTTTATCCGATCACTCGAAAGTCCTAGATTTGATCATCGATAGCTTAAAAGAGATCTCCAAAAAATACGGGGATGAAAGAAGGACTACCATAATCGATGGGGAGACGCCAGACGTCAGCATCGATAAACGCGATTTGATTGCCGAAGAAGACACTCATTTGGTGGTTTCCCATGATGGATATTTAAAAAGAAGCAGCGTCAAAAGCTTCGTGGGATCTGGTGGCAATAGTGGGGCTAAGCCAGGTATCAAGCCAGGGGATGTCTTAGTTTATAATGGTTTAGTCAAAACAACGGATTTCTTGCTTGGATTCACTAACAAAGGCAATTACGTTTATGTTCCGGTGAATGAAATCAAAGAAGCGAAATGGAACGATATCGGCGGACACATCAATTCCTTGGTCTCCGTTTCGAGCGACGAGAAAATCATCCGTTGCTTCGCTATCCATGATTTCCGCGATGATTTGAACATCGTGCTCCTTTCAAAAAGCGGCCAGATCAAGCGCATCAAGCTCTCCTCTTTCCCCGTTCAAAGAAACACAAAGCCAATCTGCGCGATGAAATTGTCAGGTCTTACCGATTCCTTGGTTGATGTTCAATTCACGACTGGAAATAGTTCCTTATTGGTTATGGGCGTCAATGGTTTGGGCGTTTTGTATAACGAAAGCGAAGTTCCGTTGACCAATCCAAGAAGCGGTGGCATTAAGGCAGGAAATTTCCGCGGAGCTGATGCGGCTGCGTTATTGTCTTTTGCTCCAGAGGAAAAAAGCAAAATCCTTCTTTTGACCGACAAAGGTCATACGAGGGTAGCGGATTTGACGCGTATCGAGCTTTCCAGCCGCTTAAAGAAGGCCACCGTTCTTTTCCAATCGTTTAAGAATGAGCCTAATTCTTTGATATTCGCTAAGAAAATTACTAAGCAAGAGCCACCTTTGGAGATCAGCACCATCTTGAGCAGCGGGAATCCCTATCAAGCCAAATTCGAGGATTTTTATCTAACTCCTAGTGAAAAATACGCCAAACATCCGGATTCTTTCCATTCCAAGGACAAAATCGTTTTAGTTTCCAAAGAAGACGACGATAGGATCGATTCATCCACCAAAAGCTACGCTCCACTTATAAAAAGCGAACCGATTAGCGAAAACGCTCCTTTGGAAAATGATTCCTTTGAGCAAATATCTTTGTTCAGCGATGAAGGATTCGAAAGTGAAAGGAATACGGTCGAAGATCCTCTGATTGTCTCAATCGACCCATTAGGCGACGATGATTAAAAAACTATTGCCAACTTACATTGCCAATTCTTCAAGGGAAATACCTCCTTCCTTTTATAAGAAGATAAACAAAAAAGCGATTCTTTTTGATTTGGATAACACATTGGATCCGGTGAATATTGCGACTCCTTCCAAAGAAGCGGAGAATCTTATATCGTCCTTAAAAAAAGAAGGCTTCAAAATATATATCGCGAGCAACAATACCGGCAAAAGAGTGGCTACCTATTGCAAGGATTTTCAAATCGGAGCCGCAAGCGGTTTGATGAAGCCTTTTTCAAGGCGCTTAAAAAAGTGGATCAAGAAGACGGGCTTCAAAAAAGAAGAGGTAATTTTGGTGGGTGATCAGATCTTCACCGATGTGATTGCCGCTAAAGGGGCGGGCATCGATGTGATCTTAGTGAAACCGTTATCCAAAGTCGATTCCATTTTCACTATAATCAATAGAAGATTAGAGAAGCCGATTCGTGCTAAAATCGAGAAAAAGAAGTTAGTCAAATCTTGGGAGGACATATTATGAGCAAAGTTAGTATCGCCAGACGCTGCTTCAACTGCGGAGCCTTGCTTCAGCATGAAGACAAGGAAAAAGATGGTTACATCGAAAATGAATGTCTTTTAGAATCCGATCCTGGACGAATTTTATTTTGTGACGAATGCTATAAGGAAGCAGGGCTAGACATTTCCTTGGATCCTTTGGAAATAGACGATAATCAAAGAACCATCCTAAAAGACGCTGTGGCTTCGGATGCCTTGATCGTTTATTTGATCGATTCCTTTTCTTTTGAATCTTCGTTTGTGAAAGAAGTTAACGAATTAATCAAAAGAAACCCAATACTCGTTCTAGCCAATAAAAGCGATTTGTTCAAGGATTATCTAGCTGACAAGGACTTGAAAGAATATATTGCCCACCGATTCAGGGTATCTGGCCTTCCTTTAAGCGAAGACCAAGTGCTCTTGGTGAGTTTAAAAACCTTTACCGATTTCAAAAACGTCAACGAGGAAATAGAAGCCCGAAGAAAAAGACATGACGTCTTTGTCATTTCGCCGAAAGGAAGTGGCAAAAATATGTTCTTCTCCAGTTTCTTGTACTCTTACAAAAACGTTTCCGATTACCCTGTCAGAACTGAAATCTACAAAGGGACCAATTTCCAAGGCTTGAAGATTCCTTTAGACAATTCTTCTTTCATCTTCGATACGCCCTCATTGCCTATCTCCAATAGCGTCTTAGACAAAGTCGATCGCTTGACAAGAATAGCCTTGGCTAACGAAGAAAAAATCGTTTCTAGCAAACACTCTTTAAAAAAGGAAGAGGCCCTAGCCTTAGGAAACATCTGTTTCATTGAGCCAATCTCTATAAAGGGAAAAGAGGAAAAGCTGACTTTATATGTGTCAGAAAAAGTCAGCAGCAAAGTCGTTTCCATGAACAAAGGCTTTGAAAAGGCTTTCGATTACATATCGAATAAAAAGCATACCTTCCCAAGAGGCGCCTCCATTTCCAACATCAAAGACTTCGATGCTTTAGAAATCGAAGTAGAAGAAAAAGGGAATAGGTCAATCGGTATTGAAGGGTTAGGCTGGATATCCTTTGCGGGAGATAAGCAAATCTATCGAATCTATGTCCCAAAAGGAGTTTCAATCTATACAAGCAGGAGCAAAATCTAAAATGACAATATCACCGAAAAACAGAGCTTATTTAAGAGGCTTAGGAGCGAAAATAAAGCCATCTTTGAACTTAGGGAAGAATGAGATCGACGAATCTTTCCTCGTTGCTTTCGATAACGCCTTAAAAGCTCATGAACTCGTCAAAATCAAAGTTCTTCAAAATAATAGCGAAGATATAGAAAAAATCGCCAAGAAAATAGTTGAGGAAACTGACTGCGGCTTAGTCGGAATAACTGGCAAAACCATTCTTTTCTATCGCCCAAATAAAAAAGATCAAAAAATAATCCTTCCTCGATGAAAAGAACAATCATATATTTGAATAGTTTTTCCGTGCTTACCAAAAGCGAGGATTTTATCATCAAAAAATTCAGTTCCGAAGATGATGTTGTTTTCGCTTTGAAAAACGATCCTTCAATCGATTATGAAACCCGGAAAACGCAATTGAAAGAATCTTTTCCTAATATAGAGATAATCGAACAAAACCAAATAAGTTCAATAACTGACGATTCTTATTTTTTTCTAGACGAGGATAATGAAAAGGAAATCAAGTCAATCCACACAAATAAGCTGATCGATGTCAGAAAAGAATGTCCTTTTTACAAAAGCGAAAAAGAAAGCCTCGATTTAAACCATCCGTCCCTTTCTTTAAATTCCCTTTATTTTTTGTTAGATCATGACATGTTATTTGTGAAAGAACTCTCAAAATATCTAAGTGGGCATCGCTTCCTTCATAGTAAATCCGTTGCCAAGTTGGCATTAGAGATAGCTTTAAAAAACAATTTAAAGGATTATGAAGATATCTTTGTCGCTTCCTTATTCCATGATATCGGAAAAGATCTCCCAATAGAAGAAACGATAAAAATAATGAAAGATCATTATCGAGAATATCTGAATTATCCTCCTTGGTGCTATCACCAATTCGTCGGAGAATATTTATCGAAAAAAGAATTCGGGATAGTGAATAAGGAAATTTTGGACGCCATTTGCTATCATTGCTCAGGCAAAGCGAATATGAATCCTCTAGGCAAGATCGTTTATGCCGCTGACAAAATCGATCCTTTGAGAGGATGGGATTCAAGTTTCTATATAAAAGAATGCGAAAGGGATTATAAAAAAGGCTTCGTTGAAGTTTTAAAAGCAAATGAGGATTTTCTTTCTCAAAATGGCAGCGAAGCGAAATTGCCTTTAAGCGAAGAATGCTACAATTATTATTTAAGGAGAGAAAAATAAAATGTATCCAGTATTAGTGAACACAATCAAAAAAACATTAGACGACCACAAAGCAGAAGACATTCAAATAATCAATCTGAAGGGAACTAATCCGTTCACTGATTATTATTTAATAGCAACGGTGAATAATGAAAGACAGTTAGCTACTATCGGTGACTATATCGAAGAAGCGGTGGAAGGAAAGGGGGGAGAAGTCAGAAGAAAAGAAGGAAACGGTGATTCAGGCTGGGTAATCTATGATTGCGAAAGCGTGATCGTTCATATCTTCTTGGAATCCGTAAGAAAAGAAATCCAGCTAGAAGAGTTGGTAAATAAGATTATCAAGAATAAATAAAAACTCAAACAGTCAAAAGGGCTTCTAGAGTATAGAAGTCTTTTTTTGAATAGAAGTAGTGGAAAATACATGTTTCCTCTTTATTAAATAAAACAAGTTGTAATTTCCAAATTCGAAAACTACTAATTTCTAGTATTATTATAGTTTAATAGGTAACTTCGTTTAATGCCTATTATGTTAACCTTTTAATTAGAAAAAGCGTTATCT
>CAVAYV010000004.1:0-14968 GCA_963593015.1 bacterium
ATATTTATACTTTCTATCCTATTTTACTTTCTTTACTACCTGGTTTTATTACTTTCTTATTATTACATTACTTTCTAACTAGGAAGTAAAACAAACTAGTTATTATTGGAAGTAACCAACTGATTAACGCGTGCGTTCCACTTTATAGCAAGCCTATAGAACGGCGAAAAAAAGAAAAACGAGTATTTATACCAGGAAGAGAATAAAACGGCTAGGAAGGGCTAGAAATGAGTTTTAAGGGGATACCCCACCCCCCCCTATAGGTAAAGGGGTAAGGGTAAGGAGTACCCCCTACACTTGCCGTGTACCCTTAGTGTCTTGACAATCTTTTTCAACCACTTAAAATTAAAGGTATGGAAATAAAAGAGCTGAAAACCATAAGCGATTGCACTGACTTCACTAGAAAAGTGATGGCTGACACTTCTATGCGTTCAGGGGATAAATCTCGCCTATTGGAGCAAGTGCGTTTGCTAGCCGGGCTTATGGTTGAGAGCCAAAAAGAAGAAGAGCGATTGGGGAATGAGAAAAAGACTGCCGTGAAAGCGGTTCGGATTGAATTCATAAACCCTTCGAAAGAGCAATTTGAGCGTATGGATGAGATAGACAAACGCATTGAGATGGAACTCGGTCGAGACAAATTGTCTTCATCTTCTTAAAAAAATCCGGAGAAATACCTTAGTGGACCCAACAATTGAAGTAAAGCATTACGAAGTCACCGATGATGACTATGTGGACATAACGCTACCGATAGCCTATGCCCCTATTTTTGACACTAATTGCCATCAGATATTATTGAAAGGGGGGCGACTGAGCGGTAAAACAAAATCTTGCATATTGACCATATTGGCGACTATGCTCAACGATCCATATTACGATTGGCTTGTGTATCGTTCCACGGCTTCTTCTTTTAGAGACAGCGTGAAAAACGAGATGGAGAGTGCGATTAATTCGAACCCAAAACTGCAAGCGAACTTCCGTGTGGTGAAAAACCCCTTGGAAATCCGTAGAATTAAGAACAGCGGAATTGTCTATTTTAAGGGAGCTGACAGCATTGGCAATGACAACGGAAGAACCAAGGGCTTGAAAACCGCCCACCCCTTGAAAGGGATAATGGTTGAAGAGACACAGCAATTCAGAGACAAAGATGCCCTAGACCAAGCCCTAGCGAGTGCGAGAAGAAACTTCACCGATGAGAATGGTATGGTTTGCGAAGATTGGAAGATACTCGTGGTTTATAACCCTCCGCAATCGAAACAGCATTGGATAAACCAATTCGCACAAGAATGCGAGTTTGACCCCGATTGGACAGTTATAGACACTTCTTACTTGGATATATTGCCTTTCATAAACGACATCGATTTGAAAGAAATCAGAAAAGACAAATATCGTGATGAAGAGCACTACAAATGGTTCTATTTAGGGAAGCCCGGCGGCGGTAGCGGTCAAGTATACCCGATGCTCAACGAGAATTACTTAGTTCCCACTTCGCAAGTGCTAAGAAAATCACAGCACCAAAGACCGGTCGCTATCGTGGTTGGTTGCGATGGGGCTGTCGATAGGGACTGCACCGAGTTCAGCCCGGGGATAGTCTTGGAAGATGGCACGATATGGTTCAAGCAATGCGATGCGTTCCATTGGGACCCAAAGACTATGGGGGTCATGGCTTCTTACCCATTGTGCGAGCAAAAGGCTAGCAAGTGGTTCTATGGCTATGTGGGCCCCGATGGCGAACCTAAACAAGGGCTATTAGCGAAATACAGGGATGTAACGGGGCGGTTCGCCTTGCCGATAATGTTTTTCGTGGATGATGCCGCAACTGAGCTGTATCAGGCGATAAAGACCTACTTCGGAAAATATGCGAAAGTGGTATCCAAAGCCCATAAAGGGTCAATTGTCTCTATGGTTGACTGCGTTAGAGGGGCTTTCTTGAAAGACAAAGCGTTTTTCGTGGATGAAGGCGGTTGGATTGATTATTCCAAGCAATATCCGACATTCACACCGGGTCCTTTTAAGGCTTATGAACAACTAAGGGAGTTGAAATTCGATGAAAGCCGTTTGAAGTATGATGACACTATACCGAACGATGCTAGCGATAGCGTTACCTATGCCCTTTGGTCGTGGTTCAGAAACCCTGCCAACATAGCATATGGAAAACTTATTGTAAAAGATTGATTTTCAATGTATTTTATATTTATAAAAGCCGTAATTTTCGTTAGGAGGTCTCTATGAGCGAATTAGAACCAAATCAATTGGCGATAGCCGATATCCAAACAGCGGTTGCCAATGCGGTTAGTTTATCCAAGACCTATTCGAGCAACGATAGTTTCTTTTCGAACGCACCGGAAGTCTATCAACCATACTATCACTCGATAATGCGTAAGAACCAACAATGGTATGATGGCTATGTCCCAGGGATACACGATAACACGGATGCGATTTATTCCACCCACCTAGCAAGTGCGATTTGCAGTGGGCTTGCGAATAAGACCGTTGGCAGTGAAATCGGTTTCAAGATGGGAAGTGGCTCAACCGACAGGGAAGCCCTTGAATTCATATCCCACCATTGGGCGAAAGAAGTGAAATTCCAAACCTTTTGCCGACAAGCGATTGAATATGCCTATGCAATGGGCAATTCCCTTATCAAGCTGAACAGCGACAACCAAGGAAACCTATATCCAAGTGCCGTGCGTGGCGATATGTATGTGTTCACCGAAGACAATCGTGGCAATCTCATCGACTTGAAATGCCTTGTGGATGTCACTTCATCCACCGACAACGCACAAGATAGTTTTATGCTTATCGAGCATAGATACCTAGAGACTTGCACGGAAGCGAAAAAGTGGACATCAAGCGATGGGAAGACCTTTGTGTTCGAAATCGGCAAGCAATATCCCTATGTCGAGTATCAAGTGATTAAGTGTGCGGTTGCTATCGGCGGTAAGCACGGAGAGACAGTCTATACCACTAGCAATGTGAAGTTCGAGCAATTGCCAAGAGATGTGCAAGTGGCGATAAACAAGAACTATGGGGCTTACAAGATAGGTCAGAAAATCCCCCTTCCGTTCAAAAGCGGTTGCTTAGGGGCTTGGAATTTGAAAGCCAACGGCTACGATGGCAATTGCCCAAATATGCCTTTTGGGAAGTCAATCCTCAAAGACATATGGGTAGAGTTAGCCGAATACGATATCTACACTTCGTTCTGCGACAAAGATGTCAATAATGGTCAAGGGACTATCTATACCCCTAAGTCAATGGACATAAGCGACTTGCAAATACCTGTCGCCGATGACAATGGCTCAACATTAATGCCGTATAGCGACACCTTGAAGAAGATGAAGAACCAACAGGTTATGGATGGTGTTGACCCTGACAAGGTGAAACCTATCGTAAATCAGTTCGCTTTAAGGGCTAATGAATGGGAAAGTCTCCAAGACAATTGCCTTAGAAGAATGTCAGCTAAACTTCATATGTCGCCTAAAGTCATCGCTTCGTTCTTAGGCAAAGAGCAAGTCGAGAAAACCGCCACCGAAATCAATAGCGATGATGATAGCACGATTGATTGGGTGAAAACGCAACGCTCGATATTCAAGCCGTGCTTCGATGATATGATCGAATGCGTGCTCACCAAAATGGGCAAAGTCGGAAATGTGGTTGTGCGTTTCGGCAATATCGGCAACAAATCGAGAAACCTATTGCTAAGCGAATTGATACCAATGCTTCAAATGCACCTTATAACGCACGAAGAAGCGATGAGAGAGTTGTTCGATGACAAAGATGAGAACCAATTGAATGAACTCATAGACAAATCATTGAAAGAGAAAAAAGAGGAACTAGGCGAACCCCTAGACCTTGAATAAAGAAAGGAGATTTATGGCAGTAAAGCAAAATCGTTGGGGCGGTAAGCAAGCCTTTGACCCAAACACAGGCAAGTTCACTTCCAACACCGGAGCACCGAATAAGAAACGCTTAGGGCTTAAGAACCCCAAGACCTTATCTAAGGGCACGCTTCATTACAAAAAGCCCGTTAAAAAATGACAAGCGAGCAAAAAGCACTCTTAGCATTGTCCATATGCGACAAAAACATAAGGAAAATGCTTATAGCATTGCTCGTTGGCGAACTCTTGTTAGACCACTTTAGAGACAAACTAGACAAGGAACTCGATAAACTAAGGGAAGAACTCCCAAGGTGCGTGGACTTTGGCTCAATCGAAAGGGGCTACAAGAGCGAGTATAGCCAATGGGCGGTGATAATGAGCGTGTTGGGCAACGCTTGCTCGTATCAAGTAGGAGATTATCGACCCAGTAGGGAATGCATATCCACCTTGCTTAAATCGGATAGAGAAAATGACAAGCCACTCAAAAAGGAAATCATAGCCAAATTGAATGGTTTAGCCAAATTCGAACCGACTGCGATTGTGGATGGCAAAAAGGTAAACTCCTACGAGAAAGTGCCTATAGATTTAAGGCATTACGAGAAAATCCGCCAACTTCAAATGGAAATGGGGCTAAGCAAAGAGCAAGCGAAAGACTTGTTCGGAGAATTAGCCGAGTATCCGACCAAAGGCGGAAAGAAAGACACTCACTTGTTGAACACCATATCAAAGCCCAAGGGGGACTTGTTCGAGATAAGCCACCATAGCGGTTGCAGTGATAGGTGTCATCCAGATGAGAGAAAGATAGTATCGGCATCCTTGCCTAGCATAAACAGCAAAATGGAGACAGGGAAAACGATAGATGGGAAACCAATCTATTCCCTAAAAGCGATGTTGGCGAGAAAAGACAAATATGGATGGCACAACTTCATCCTTGTTGGCTTCAATTGCAAACACCACTTGCACCCCTATGGCACGAAAACCACCACCGAAGAGAGAGAAGTCCCCTTTGGCGAAGATGGCAAACGCTATTTGGAAAAATATATGCGTATGTGCAACCGATACTACGAGACTTGGAAAGACTTCGACCACGATAAAGCCGAGAAGAAGTATCTAGCCAAGTATAAGAAAGCGTTGAGAAAATACATTGAATATTGCGAACACTATGACTTAGAGCCAGAAGTGTGGAAATGCGATATATAAGGAGAAATTATGGATATCAAAGAAGAAAACCTTAGAAAAGTCTTGTCCGAATGGAGCGTAAGCGAAGAAGAGCAAAAGTCTTTGTTTGAAGACTTAGCGAACCTAGACAAGACCGAAGAACCAAAAGAAGATGTTTCCGTGGAAACCGCCAAGGAAGGTGGAGAGCCTTCGGCGGAAGAAGCTGAAAATATAGCTGAAGCGACCGAAGAGCCAAAGGAAGGCGGAGAACCAACCAAGGCAACCGAAGAAGCGGAAGCGAAAGACAAAAAAATCCTTGAACTTGAAAACAAGGTCAAGGACCTGACTGACACCCTAGAAGGTCAAACGGCATCTTTGAAGAGAATTGAAGAGTTGCTTGGCTCGTTAGGGACTGAAGTCAAAGGGAAGCAAGCCCCCTATGGCGGAATTAACGGCTCTAGAGAAAGAGAAGCCGATAAGAGCACTGAAGCAAGTGCCAAGGCTACTATGAGTTCGTTTGCCAAAATGGCTGGCAAAAGATAATAGGAGGACATAAAAATGTCTTACGAATTCCCAAAAATCAATGGCGTTTCCGCTGATGCGAGAATTAGCCAAAGAACAATCTTGAACTATCTCCAAGGCGATAGCGAAAGAGATGGCAAAGGTGTCTACTCAGGCTATAGCGATGATGAACTCCACGGAGCTGTCATCCGCATTGCCAAACCTGACATCTTACCAATCAACCCACGCAAATTAGGTGCTACCCTTAACGGTGGACACTACAGCGGTTCGGTTATCACAATCTCCAACGAAGAATACGAAGTTGAAGTCTTGGATGCCTACGACACTGTCATCAATGTCCCATATGTCGCTCTCGATATGGTTCCTGAACTCAAAGAAAGCGAATGGGCGAACCAAATCGGCAAAGCCTTGTTCATTATGAAAAACGGCTTATGCTTAGCCAACAAAGTCTATCAATCTTTCTACAAAGATGAAAAGAATGCCAATGTTGTCAAGTTCGACAAATCCAAGGCTACCGAAGCAACCGCCAACTTCCGTGCTTGCTTAGATGATGCCGAAGACTTATTGAACGAAGGCGATATCGAGCACGGCATCGACATCTTCCCAGAAGACACTCGTAGAATTACCTATGTCAATGGCATTACCAAATACATCCGTGCCGTTGGATCATTCGTTACCGGTGGCTCTAACTTTGCCCAAGAAATGCTCCGTTCCGGTGCTTATTCCCCAGATGACACCAAGAACACTCTCGAAGATGGCTACCACGGAACTTATGGCAACACCGAGATGAACTTGCTCTCCAATATGAAACTTGCGATGGCTGACAGCTATCTCGGTCTCCCAGCTGGCACTATCCGTGCTTCTGGCATTGAAGCGGTCAATTCTTCCGCAGTCGCCAATGTCTTCGCCTTAAGCGACAATGGTGTTGTCGATGGCGAATTCCCATTCGGTCGTGGTCGCTTATTGAAACCACTCTATAGAATGGGTGCTTCCACCTTATTCACCAAGGGCAATGCGTTCATCGTTGACAGCGAGTTCGTCAACCCATTCAAGATTTTCACCACTCTCGGAATTGAACCAAAAGTCTTAGCCAAAGGTTCAAGACCAATCGATTTAGGTGCTGAAATCTCCGCTATCTCCACCTCCGGTGCGACCGTTGTCGCCAAAGAGACTTCTTATGACAGAAGCGGAAACAAGGTTGAAGAAACCGCCGATATCGAGAAAGTCGCCTATGTTATGAGCGATAGCGTTATCGAAGATGTCTGTGCGTTTGCCACCGCCTATGAAAAGGCTTCGGTCAAGGGCACTGCCACCACTGGAACTATCACTGCTACCTTAACCAAAGGCAAATACCTTGCGGTCGTTGTCTTAGGCAAAGAGAGCACTGTCTCTTCCGTGGCTTGCAAAGTCATCGCCTAATAAATCTATGGGTGCTTCCCTTATGGGAAGTGCCTTTAGGGAGTGGACATTGAGTTGGGCTTTGTCCATTCCTTAAAGGCAAAGGAGAAAAAATATGTTTCTTGATAAAGTCTATGTGAAACCGAGCGACACATTAAACGCTCATTATGACAAAAATAAGCATATGTGGGTATTGAACGCTTCTTTCTTGCGTTCTTTGAACCCCAATTTGAGCGATGATGAACTATCTAGGAAAGCTGAACGCTATTCTAGGCATATCTACGCTTATCTTTATCGTGATGTGGTCGCCACCTTCAACAAAAGGTTCGTGGAATGGCTCATCAGTTGCACCGAGCAAGGTCGGGAGATTATGCTAGAAGCCCTTGTCGAGCAAGCCGAAGCCGATAGCGAGAGCGGTATCGATAGCCTTGCCTTATCTTCCCCTGTCGACTTGACCAATGGCGTTCAAATCGATGAAAAAGCCCTTAGAAATGGCTCTATAGCCGTTTTCGCCAAGGATACGCTAAATAATGCCTATGTTGAAGTAAACGGGGCAAAATACTACTTTAACAAAGGTTTTAGATACAACATTACTTTTAGCGTGAAAGACTATGAAAGGTATGAATACTGATGAAAGCGATGAATAATGCGGTTTGGTGCTTGTATCTCAAAAGGAAGCCAAACACGCTAGGCGATGATTTGGAAAGCGATTTTGAGACACCTATAGCCTTTAGGGCGAAAAGGGAGACATTGACAAAAAGAACCGCCACGATAGGGGGAATGGTCGCAAGCGCAACCGCCACTTACTTCGACACATACGACTTGCCGTTGTTATCGAGCGAGATAAAGAAAGATGATGTGGTCATGATTGGCACTAAGCGAGACAACCAAAAAGTGTGGCGAGTGCAATCGGCGGAACTTATAGACACAACCTTCGCCGTTATGCCGAAAGATGAGCAAGACTTCGAACGCAAGTGTCTGAAAAGGATAGAGGTCAATTAGTATGGAGCACGGATATTTTGCTTACGAGTGCGTGATAAACGCTCACAATGCGATTATCCACGCTTCATATTTTCCTTTTAGGACAGGCAATCTCAAGTGGAATGGCACGAAGATAACGCAAGGGGTGAACGAAGCGAGCATCGTGTTCGATACCAACCTAGTGCCTTATATAACCTATTTGGAAGAAGGGACTGACCCCCACGATATCCCTAATGCATTTGGCTTAGGGGAGGACTTCGGCATAGGGGGGCGGTTCAATGGCTTCTTCCATCCGGGTTCGAAAAAGCATATAGGTTTCATATCTCGTGATAGCGTGAAAACAGCTTTGGATAGCGTATATGCAAAATGCGAGAGAAATTATATTATAATATCAACAAGCCATAACTGGAGGTAGCGTATGTTAAGTCAATTCAAGTTCGCAAAGTGGTTGCAAATGCAACTAGACAATCAAGATGTGATTAGCGATGTCGTTTTCAAAGTGAGAAACAACGATATCCCTTTTGTCGACACAATCGCCAACAAAACCGACAACACGAACGACAATCAAAGAACGATATTGCCTGTGTTGGTGGAAAAGTTGCCGAATGGGGGCTATGAACCTTACCCAGACCTTTTATTGTGGGACTGCTCGTTCCAAATAACCTTTATGTTCCCTTTGAGCGACTTAGAGAGCATTGAAGAGATTTACACCTACCTAGCCGAAATATGCAACGGCAAAGCGATATATTACAATCGGTCCAATGACTTTGTTATGGCTATGGGGCAGACTTCCTATAGTGCTATGCAAACGCTTGATGTGGGGCAATTCTCGCAAGTGAACGAAAGCGTTAAAGCCGTGTTTGGCAAAGAAATACGAATGACAAGGGAATGGGCTACTATGTCTTTCCCTATCTCTTGCAGTGGCTCAGATAGCGAACTTGGCGTTAAATATGGCAATAGTGGCATCTATACCCTTAGTTTCACATACAATGGCACATCATACAGCAATAAGTTGAGTATCGTGGATTTGAGCACCAACCAAAGCGTGGATACCTTTTCGCAACAACGCATAAACAGCGGTTTGACAAAATCATTGCCGACAATCACGGCTAATGGGGTCTCAATCGACTTCGTGGTGGCTTATTCAAGCACCGACAACAAAGGAATAGAGATTTTGATAGATGCCTATTTGAAAAACAAACTTTCTTCTCTCACGAATGTTGGCATTGAAATCTTAGTGGGTGGTTTGCCTTTATATGCCAATAGCAATCTAACGATAAACAATATGAGTTTGTCGGTTGCCTATGGCGGTGTCTTAGTATGCTCATTGTCCTTAGTCGAGAAAGATGAGGTCAAGTCCATATGAGTTATGAGATTAGGGTAAAGGTAGTCGATGAAAGCCAAAACAAAACCGACACACAGCCAAAGTCGACAAACAAGAGTTCGGTTTCGCCTTCTTCGAGACCAAGCCAAGTAAGGCAAACCAATGTAAGCCAAAGCCTTAAGAAAGCACAAGCTGACAAAGGGGGCTTAGGGGGGATATTGAAAGAAACGCTAAGCCCTGCGTTCACCGCCGTGGCGGTCGGATACAAAGCGGTCGAGAAAGCGGGACAAATAGCACAACCGTTTGCGAACTTCTATTCTTCCTACACAGGGGATTACTCGGTTCAAATGCAAGTATCCAACTTCAATACTATGTGGAAGCAATTGTCGCATCCGATATCGACAACGGCAACCTACTTCAAGAATATGGCGATGGAAGAGCAATTGAACAAGAAGCAAGCGTTGCAACAAGAATTGTTGGGCGAAGCCGATTTAGGGAACGAAGGGACTTATAATGTATGACAATATTCTTAGAGACTTCTAGAAGAGAATTGACCGACATAACGAGTTTGGTTCAAATAGGGACAAGCAAAGTGCTTAACAAAGATGATACTTTGGACACTTTCTCGTTCACTATCGTTGTCGGAAACAAAAAGCCTTTCCAAATGGGGGCTTGCGTGCGTGTTTTCAAAGCCGACAATGTGGAAAAGCCTTGGACTGCGAGCAATGGCACGGATTTTGCGATCGTGAGCGATAGCGTTACTTATCTAGGGGAGAACGCAAAAGCCTACGAGCATACCATACAATGCGTTCAATACGCTAGGAAACTATGCTTTCAGACAATAAGGGGCTTGGAATTGTCGCAACCTAAAATGGGGTCGCAAAGAGATGCCGTGTTCTCGGCTCGCTACGATTACAATTCAGGGTCGACATACTCTTATTGGACAAGGGGGATGAATGTCTTTGCAAGACCGCTTAACCTAGTCGGAACGACATCGAATGAGAAAGTCCAAGCTGGTGGGATTGTCAAGCTGAATTGCTATATGGTATCTTACGATGGCTCTACCTACACTTTGGATGAGAACACTAGTTCGATTGTCTATGATTTGGCACCAGCGTTGTGCTTATACAAGAAAAACAGCAGTGGTGTTTGGCAATATGTGAGCGATATTTTGTATCTTACCGATTTGACTAAGCACAACACCACGCACACGATAACGCAAAGCGAAGCCGAGACCATAAACAACGCTTTGAGTTCCTATGGCGATGGCTATGGGGTTGGGGTTAGGTTCGACAAGATGAGCAAGTCGGTTGATTTAAGCACCAAAAACCGCCACTTCTTTGTCATTCTCAGAATGTCTTGCAATACCTATAGATACACCTATCGAAATGTTTTGGAGCAAATAGCGAGAAAAGCGTATGTGCATACCGCAAACTTCGATTTTGGGCGGTTGCCTTACTCGGTTGCCTCGGATACCGCTTTGGATGTGCCTGCTCCTGACTTCCAATTCTCGCAAAACAAGACCGTTTACGAGTGTGTGAACGAAGTTGCCAAGGTTTTAGGGTGCAAACCGGTTTTGACCCTTAACACAGGGGATATTCCCACTTTGTCTTTTCAAAGGATGAATGATATCCCATATATGGTTGAAGTCGGCAATGGAACCGTTATCGCAAGAGAAGAGAACGACAGCGATGGAAGAAAAGCGAATAGGGTTGTCACAAGTTTCCAAAACGGGAGACCGAACGCTTATGTCGCCGAACCTAGCGAATGGGAGATAGCGGGCGATAGTGGCAACAACTACCCCTTTCTTTTCAATCATCCTAGAAACAAGAACCTAGGGATTGCACAAAAAACCGATTGGTGGTTCATGACCGATATGCCTATAAACGAAGTGAAAAGGTGCGTTGTTCCGCTTTATTACAATTCTATGATACAAATGTATGTCTCCAACAACGACTTTTCGAGTTATTCATATCAAGCGGTTTACACACGCATCAATACCTTGTTGGTGGATGTAACCGACTTCGTGTTTGACCAAACGACCTATGGGGCTTTGGAGCAAAAAAAGATGGAAAGCGGTTTGGGGCTTTACCAAGCCTATCAGCAAAACTCTTGCTATTACTCAAAAGGCTCTAAAGGGATTTATGTCGGTTCGGTGAATATCGATTATCTCAATAGCGAAAATTACACCTTCACGAACATAGTGAGAAGTGCTTTATGCCGTATGTTTTGTTGCGATGGGGTGGGAATGGTAGACAAAAGCGGTTCTTCCATAAGCGAGAAACAGCCTTTGAAGTGGCTTATGTATATCGAATACTATCCGCAAGCACAAGGGTGCGTGAGCGTGGAAGGGGCTAGCGACACCGACTATGCCTACGAGAAATATATGTCGATGAACATAGCAAACGCTTCTGGGGTGGTTGCTTTGGACAAATTAGGCAATTCAATCTACTCCACCGCAAATATGATGGGCGAGAGTTCAATTGGTTTGTCTTTCAACGCTTCTAGCGGTTTGGAAGCCTTGCAACGCAATTGCTATATGGTAGATGATGGGAAGCTGTTAGTTCCTTCTTCCCTTAAAGAGACTATGGTCGGCGATGGAATTTACAAAATCGATGGCTTGATGAGCAAAAACTACTCGAAGATTAGCGATAGGGTTCAGCTTGATCGTTCTATCAGATTGACCGAGATTAGCACTTCCCTTGCGTTAAGAAGCGAGATTATCCTACCGCAATATCTTTATATCGCTTGCAGAGACACCTTGTTTGGGAGCGACTATGACACCTATAGGCAAGGCTTATACAACAACCTTGCTATGAGAAGGCTTATGGGGGGTTTTGACAAAACGATACTGACTTTCTCCAACGCTTGTATGTGCATCAAACCGAGCACGCAAGATTATGGGATAATCGTTCCATTGTCGGTTTATTCTTGCGGAAATGCTTTGTGTTTCGAAGGGAACTTCGACCACGCTAAGAGCGGTGGCTACCAAACCACGATAGAAGGGGCTAACAATATTTTCACTAGACCTGTGTATTACACGGGCGATAGTGGCTATTTAGAGAGTTTTGGGGTGAAACTCGCTATGGGGGCGATGGAGCAATACGACACCTACCCGAAAGTGCCTGACTATAGCAGTTTCGGTGTGTATAAATCAACCTTGTTGACCTACGATAGCAATATAATAAACAGCGGTTATATCTATGCCTACAAGCAACCTAACGAGATTATGGGGCTTAACCTTGAAGTGGTTGCCTTGCCTTTTGAGAAAGAAGGCGAACCAAGCGTGATACCTACTTCCAAGTTTTGGGAAATCAATCCGCTTATCAGCGGAAAGAAGGCTACTACCTTCAAATTGTATGGAAGTTATTCCCCTTATACCCCTTTTGACACGAGAAGTGGGACTTTGATGAGCGAAATCACTATGTCAATCGCCTACGATGGCTTGAAAGCGGCTGCGACATTGAGCGGAACTTTGCAAAGGGGGGCTATCGCCAATTGGAAATTATGCGACAGCGAAGGCAATGCGTTATTGATATGCAATCAATACACCTTGAACGGCATTGAGACAGAGACCTTGCCAACGCTATATTTTTCCTTGTTTAAAGAAAGAATATAAAATGGTATTTTATAATTAAAGGGAGAAAAGATATGTTATTAGTGCTTTTGGATAAAGACTTGAAAGCGATACAAAGCCGTGATGATGGCTATTGTATGCAATATAGCGACAATGCCTATGCGGTGTTCTTCGCTTTGGAAGGGGTCACCGAAAATCCTTCGTATACGGCGATTTTGACCGCCACCCCCAATGGAAGTTCGACTTCGGTTGTAAAGGGGCTAGAATGGAACAAAATCAATGTTCTAGGGGAAACCTATTGGGGCTATTATGGCTTGTTGGATGAGACATTCACGCAAATAAGCGGTTCTATGTCTTGCAATGTGCAATTCACGAGCGGAACCGAAGTGAAATACACCAACACTTTCGCTATTTATGTAAATCCTTCAAGTTCGAAAACGCAGTGGGCTGAAAGCATAAACTATGCGCAATGGAAAGAACTTTGTGCGATGCTCAATAACACGGGCAAACTCAATAGTTATAACACTTGGTGGCAAGGTCAAGAATTTATGAGTGGTATCAGCATAGGTTCTGAAACATCCAAGCAAGGGGTTCGTTTATACACCGATGGGGCTACTTATTATGACTATGCCGAGACTTATTTTGGCACTAACACGCATACCTACAATGGCATTGACACTTTCACTTTCTCTTTGGCTACTTTCAAAATCGATGGCTCGGTGAATTTAGGCAACGCAAGCCTTAATTTAGGCACTAATGCGACAATAGGTGTTTATGAAGACACGGATGTTTTTCAAGTCTACCATAGCGACAAATCAAAGCAATGCGAATATCGTTTCGCCGAATGCGGTGAGCACGATGATACCCACTACTTCGTATCCACCAAAACGCAAGACAACCACGATTTGGACAAAATGCTCGATGATGCGAAAGCCGAAGTGCTTGGCAAAGTCGGCAAACTCGATGAAGAGAACGAGTGGTCGCAAGAGAACGCTTTCTCTAGCATTAAGGCTTCCACGATCAAGAGCGACAATGGTTTCTCTTTCAAAGTCGGCAATGATACGCAAGACACCTACCACTTAGGCACTTTCAAGACACCAAGTGGGGATGATTTGTTTGTAGGCTACTCTTCTTCGGTCTCAAACGCTAACCTTGACAAGTCGCTTGAGACATACAAAAACGAAGCGATTGAAAAAGCTGATAGCGACACCGATACGAAGTTAGGCTCTTACTACACCAAGTCAGAAGTCGAGAATATCGTGTCATCAATCAAGAAGAACGCTTACCAAGTTGTAGAGAAATTGCCAAGCGTTGGCGAAGAGGGCTATACCTATCTCGTTGGCACAAAATCGCCTTATCGTATGTATATCTACGAAAGCGGTTGGGTTGATTTAGGCGACACAACGATTGATATTTCTAACTACTTGTTGAAGTCCGAAGCGAGTTCCACCTATGCCACCAAAACCGAATTGTCTAGCGAGATTAGCGTTCGTGAGAGCGGTGACAAAGCGTTGCAAACCAATATCGACACGACTAATACAAACCTTGCCACCGAGACAAGCCTTAGAACAAGCGGTGACAAAGCGTTGCAAACCAATATCGACACGACTAATACAAACCTTGCCACCGAGACAAGCCTTAGAACAAGCGGTGACAAAGCGTTGCAAACCAATATCGACACCGAAGCGAGTGCAAGGGCGAATGGCGATACCGAGACTTTGGCAAGTGCTAAATCCTATAGCGACACCAAGTTAGAAGAAGCGAAAACCTATACCGACAAAATCGGTGCGACAAAGCAAGACACTTTGGTTAGCGGAACGAATATCGCAACGGTCAATAAGCAAGACATCACCAAGGGCGGAAATGTGGTTATCCCAACCACCACGGGTTTTAGTTTCTTAGATGATGAAAGTTATCAAATTGTCACAAAGAAGTTCATTTGCTCGAATTATGAAAGCACTGGTGAAGATGGTTGCACGATTGAAGATGGCTACATCACTTCCATTGCAAGCGGAACCCCTGTGCGTGTCGTGGAATTGTCTCACAATTGCCGTTTCACCACTGACATACCTAAGAACGTGGTAATCAAGTCGCTTGGCGATTATCGCATAGGAAATCCTTATTCTAGCGATT
>CAVAYV010000005.1:0-3880 GCA_963593015.1 bacterium
GGATATGGTATTCAGCTAATCCTCCTTGATGTCGTATTCGTTGATGCGTTGTTTAGTAGAAAAATCCAACCTAAGCAAAGCCATTAGAGCCCTTTTTCCGATTGGTTCTAGCTGGTTCGAAAATTGATTCCTTCTTGACCCCCCCCCTAAAAATCCTTATAGTTAAAGTAGGAGGGGATTCCCAATGAAAAAATCAAACGCTTTCTTTTTGCTACTAGCTTCCAGTGCCTTGTTTTCTTGTTCGCAGGGCAGTGATCTATCTTCGTTTTCTTCGACCATAGCACATTCTTCTAGCGAAACCATCTCTTCAAATTCCGCAACTTCTTCAGAGACCACTGCCGTCTCTTCTTCTTCGAAAGAGGTTGACGAAATCGCCATTCCGACCGGGGATGCCGTTGATGTCTCTGCCACAAAAACTCTTCTTAGCGCCACCCTTGCCAAAATGGATGCAATCAGTGACATGAGACTTTCTTTAAAGGGTGACTTGTCCATTTCCATGATGAGACAGGTGGAAACTACTACCTCTCATGTTTCTCCAGATTCCGAAAGCAGCTCTTCGGAAAACTCTTCTTATGTTTCCAATTTTGCTTTGGAAGTGAAAGACTTAAATGCCAATCTTTCCGCTAAAAACCTAAATAAAGATGGTTTTGCCGCTAGTGGCGAAGCGACAGCTCATGCTAAATTCAATTATGAGACGGTTAACTGTTATGGGACTTCCTCATACACACAGACGAACCCTTTCTCTGGTTTAGACCAAGACGTGTATGGTAAAGCATACATTGATGAAGGCGTCGGCTATTTTGATGTAAGCCCGGTTTTAGCGCCTATGATCACTGGGGAGAGCACATCGAGTGAGAATATTCATAATAAATTCAAAGCTGATATTGCCATTCCTCAATTCAGTTGGACTTTGATTATGCAAGGCATCGCTTATGCCGACCAAATTAACCAAACAGTCAGCGCCGTTAAAAAAGAGGATGTTTACTCGCTAATTTATTCAGTCCCATGCAAATCCCTAGCGATGCTCGGTGGCTCCTATGCGACGTTCAGCTCAGACAGCAAATTCGAAGGATCGATAAAGGTTGCCGTCAGTTTCGATGAAAATAAACTGCTTGATGTAGTAGCTATTTCTGATATCGACGCTGACTATACGAAGACACAGTCAAACGGAAACTTTGAATCCATCGTTGACGTAGGAAACTTTGAATCCATCGTTGACGTAGATGAATCGATTGTCGGTGCCATCAAAGCATCGCTTTCCTATAATGATGTTTCCGTAACTAGCGTCAGCAACCCTGACGATTATTACGAAACCAACCAAAAAGGACAAGACTCGAGAATGTCAAGTCTTTGAAGAGCGGATCAGCGAAGAACTAGGCTCGGAGACAAGGAATACGACGCCATTTCGAATATTATCAAAGGTTTAAAACAAACCATTCACTTTTGTAATTAAAACTTCCGACCGCAAAATGAATCCGAATCAGAATCGACTCCATTTTGCAAGAAGCAAAGATGTCGAAAGACAAATCCGATATGAATCCGTCGTGAATGATTTGATAGAATTCGATTACTCGTCTTCTGCTAATTCTATAAAGAATCACGATTTTAGAATGCCTTTAAGGAAACTAATCAATTCTTTTGATTTGGAGAATAACAGCGAATCTAACATAATCCATATTTCCGAAATCTTATTTGCCTTTCTCGATGAAGAATTCCGTGATTTAGAGTCGTTTACGGCTTATGAATTGCCAAATGTTATTTATGTGAAAAGAAGACGCCTCTTAAAGAAGCGCCTTCTTTTGATACGATCGTTTCGATTCTTTTGATCCGTTATTTGAGCGATAATCAAGGCGTTGTCTTAGGTATTCCAAGAAGTGATTCTTTTTGCTTTGATTAAAGGATAGAGATTTTGATATTTGCTTAGTCAATCAAGCCGAAGTGTTTGAAAGCGTTTGACCAGCCATCATCATCGATATCGGTGGTGACATAGTCCGCGACGCTTTTGGCTTCTGGGATGGCGTTGCCCATCGCTACGGATATCCCGGTGAATAAAAGCATGTCTATGTCGTTATTATGATCACCTAATGACATCGAGTTTTCAGCACTGTAACCAAAATATTCCAATGTGGCCATGATTCCTTTAGCTTTGTCAGAATCTTTTGGCATGATGTCGACTGCGTAATCATCCCATCTTGCGGCTTTGCAGTCTTTTAAGTGCGGCAAAAACAACGATTCATCAAAGGCATCGCAGAAGGCAATCATCTGATAAACGGTTCTATCATAAGGAATCATAAATTTTCGGGGTTGTGGGAACCTCGTGCCATATTTGGCATGAGAATCTATGACACGGTCATCGATATAGTTGATATGTCCTTCGCTTTCTTCGATTAAGGTTAAACCGAATTTAAGACGATATGAGAATTTGATCATCGCCGAGACTACTTCCTCGGGTATTGGATAACGATAGATTGTTTTGTCTCCAACCATAACGGCTGCGCCATTCATCATGACAACCCCATCAGGGTGGACGATGTTCAAAATGCCAGTTTTCCGAATGAGGTAGTAATTGCGCCCGGAGCATAAAAAGACTTTGATTCCTTTCGCTTGAAGCTTTTCAATCGCTTCAATCGCACTTGGCGGAACTTGATTTGATTTGTGAGAGAATAAAGTGTTGTCGATGTCGGTGAAGACTATTTTTACTTGTTTTGGATTAACGGCCATATTCACTCCTTTGCTATTTTTTAGTATATTTAGTTGAGTAATTTATGCTTTACGAAGAATTTAATCAATACAAAGAAGTAAAAAACCAAATAAATCCATTGTGTCATTATTACGAAGATGACTTGGGAAACTCCTTTTTCGTAGAACCGGGTTTTTATATGGGGCTAAAGGGATATAAGGACAAAATGTTTGAGAGCTATCCTATGATTTTAGAGAAAATCAAGGAAGTGATCAGAGATAACCATCATGTTATTTTCACCGCGGATTATTTAAACCCATTCGTTAATGCCGAAGGATATGTTTATCTAGAGCTTGAGGATATAACCAATGTCTTAGGATGTACCTGGGTTGATGATTCTCGCCCTAGCGACTATGGCGACTAAAAAGAAAACCCCTATAAAAAGGGGCTAGTCTTTATTTATAAGGACGTAATGTTCTCATTGCCATGAACATCGCACGGAAACCGAAGATGAAGATATAGAACATCTGGGCGTAGGTCGATAACATGAAGCCTAAGATAAGGGCGATGATTGCTGGAGTGGTGGAAGCCCAATAAGCAATCTTTTGGCAATGCCAGAGATTAAGATCATGGTAGAGGTTATCCTTGCCTCTGCACATAAGCCAGATAATGAAGCCAAAGGCCACGGTGATACCGGCATAGATTCCAAACCAAATGCCAGTCATTTGCCAACCGCTAGAAATTCGGGTGCTATTCCAGGCGTCAGAGAAGAACGTTTTCCAAGAAGAAATGGAAGAAGCGATATAAGAAGAACGGTTGCCATTCGTCAATTGGCTGCGTTTAACGTCATATTCGACACCAGAAGAGTTTTTGCTAGTGAAGTCTTTTATGTCGAATGTTGGGCCATCATAATAGCCATAGAGTTTGCCAGCGTAGCTTTTGGCGCCGCTTGGTTTTTTGACCATGATGAATTCACTTTTTCCTAAGAATAATGTGTTGATGGCATAAGTGGTATTGCCAAGAATATCGGCATTATTCAAAGTGTTAGTCACGGTTTCGTTGAATAAAGAAGAATCAATGTCGGTGTAATTATAGACGACAAGGTCACAACAAGTGACTTTGGTGGTAATGGCTGGACCGGTCTCACTATAGTAAGAAGAGGAAGAACTATAAACTAAAGTGCTATCCATCTTTGTCACT
>CAVAYV010000006.1:0-16327 GCA_963593015.1 bacterium
GGATATGAGGAAGAGTTATTTCGCTAGAAGTATGGGAGATGGTGGCTTTGACCTCGTAGCTATTCCCCGCCACATCGTCGCGGAGGCTTCTGTAAGAGAAGTTCAGATTGGTCAATTTGCCAAAATCAAATCCGAAAGTGATGGTCCCAGAGCGAATGTCGTCGCTGCTGTTGCTTATCCCGCTAAAGCTGAGGCTCGTGAAGGAATAAGCGTAAACGTCTTTCTCGGAATTATAGCTGAAGTTGCTTTTCCCTAAGATAGTTTCTGCGCCATCTCCATTAAAATCATCGACAAGGTTCTTCAAATTGAATTCTCCGCCGCTTTCCCTGAAATAGTCGTATGACGCCTCGTCGTGGTTTTCAAGAGTGTATTCATCTTCGCTTGACCCGCGGTAATATTCGGACAAGCTCCCGCCGTCTTTCAAAACTAGGATTTTTTCCTTTAGATCTTTTTGACCGCTCTTATCGGTTGTCCCTGAGGATGTGGTGTACTCATAGCTTTCGCTCGTAGAAAGGATTTTCCCGTATCTTTGGATTTTGTTAGAGACGTATTCGTTTGGAATTTCTCTCGTTCCGCCGATCTGAAGTCCTTCTAGCTCCATCGTATAGTCGGAATCGTGCGAGAAATCGATAGCGTCATCCGCAAGCGTGCTATCGCCAAACAAAGCCTTGTTCCAATCGAAATTATCCATATATGGCTGGTATTGGACCTCGTGCTCAGTGTCGAAGGCGCCGCAGCCGGTGCACTTGTAGCCTTTGGTGCCGGATTCGGAGGCGGTGGCTTTTGTAATCACCTCCAGTGTCTTCCCGAAAGTGTGGGTGTGGGTGCTCGAAGAGCTGCTGGACGAGGAATTGCTGCTCAATGAGGTGCCTGACGACGATGAGCCTGATTCCCCCTCGCTTCCTTTGCTGTTGCTACTTATGGTATCTCCACTATTACCGCCATTCCCATTTGAATTAGAACATCCGTTCAAACCAAAGGAAGTCCCGAAAATAATTGCGATAATCGCTAAAGCGCCACTTGCGCCAATAATGATTTTCTTATTCATGATATATACAAAATTTCTCCTCGAAAAGATTTTAGCCACCTATTTAAGCTTTTAAAAGAAAAATAAGGCATCTCATATTGAAAAAGCGACCACTTTAGGTCGCTTTTTAATGCTACGCCAGCAATTTTTGGGCTCTTTGCTCGTAATTCCTCATATTCCTTGCGATATCGCCATTAAACTCATAAATCTTCTTTTTTTGGTAAGTTTTAAAAGCAACATAGACAATTCCTGGAATTATGAGAATCAAGAAAGTCAAAAGACAGATCGTTGAATCAATCGGCTTATATTTCTTAAGTCTGGATTTTGCGGAGAAATATGCATTTTCGCATTGAGCGATGCCACTATAGTATTTCATGTCTTTGTCGCGGCTTAAAACATAAACGGTCTCTCTTCTGCTATGTCCTCTACTGCGATGATGGATCACTTCTTTTTGTCCGATAACTTTCCAGCCAAATTTCTCATATTCGGCATATGAGTCTGTAACTTCTTTACGTTCGATATTCATACTAGCTTATTTTTCTGACTCCTTTTGTATCGATATTCAATTGATAGAAATGAGCATCGCCTAAGGTCAGGAAGACTTGGTAGTTCAAGAAATAAATGTTTCCACTATCGGCTAAGGCAAGCGAAGAACCATAATACGTGTTATTAGTGGCAAGCAATAAATTATCAGTCTTTCCGCCTTCATCGCTATTGGCATCCTTTGGGATTTTATAGAATCCTGCTGATGTGGTCGCAGATTTTGGATATGAATAATAAACGATATAATCTCCAGAAAGTAGCATTTCCGAAGGATTGGTTTTTTCGCTTGCGATTTTTGTTCCTTCATTTAACGAGGAGAAACTTGTCCTTCTAATTGAATTTTCAAGCGTACCATCATAAATATAGAAGATATTATCGCCATCAAAGATAAATTGTTTTACGTTTTTGATATTGGTGCTTATATTCGTTCCTTCTAATTCTTTTGAGGCGCTTGTGATGGAATTCAAAGCGATATATTCGATGTTATTGTTATTTATATAGTAAAGATTTCCGTCTTTAATAGTGAGATTGCTGACATTATTTTCTTCGGAGAATTTGACATACTCGCTTCCATCTATTTTCATTCTTGAGATTCCGCCCGGAGCGCCCATAAAGTTATAATGGGTTCCATAGATATAAGTTCCGTCACTCACCAAATTCCTAACGTCGTTAGTGGAAATTTTCGTCGCTTCCGAACCAAGTTTTAAGTCAACGACATACAGATCGTTATTCGCAAGCATTGTCACTTGGTTGAAATACAATTTATCGTCGTAAATATAGAAATCTACGACTTTGTCGCTGGATACTTGGCTGTTCTTTTTGCTCGTCTCGTCATAGCAATATAAGGTTTTGCCAGCGTACATATTTAGGTAATAGACTCTATTTCCATAAGATAAAGAATGTCCGCCCAAATTAGTGGCTTTGGTTTCTGGCGCAACAAACCCATCAAGCAGATCCGTAGTCGTTTTGGTTTTTGGATTATATTTATAAAGATGGAGGTTGGTGGTGTCATTATAGATAAGGGATCCATCAGATGCGACATCAAAACCGTTGATAGAGCCCACATTCAACAATTGCGAATTGGTTTTAGTAGCTAAATCAATTGACCAAATCCCGTATTTATTTGGATCAATAGCTCCAAGCAAATCCGTGTAGTTGTAATAAAGAGAACCATTTTTAATGGTGAGGAATTCCCCGATGGTATTCGTGAGCTTTTTAAGTTCGCTAGAGGAAGAAGACAAATCAAGATAGCCAATATAATCATTTGTCTTCCCATTTATCGCACAGTAAAGCTTGTTGCTATCAAGAATGAATTCGTGCGTTTTTTCTTCCAAAAGCAAAGAAGAGGCATTGTTATTCAAATTCAATTTGTAGATATAGCCTTTATCGCTTTCATTGGAAAAATAAAGATTTGACCCATAAATTGCAAGGTTATCGGCTTTTCCTTCGAAAATCTTGGTAACGGTAGGCTCGTTTTCCGCAGTTTTGTTTGCAGTATCGACTTTATAAATGCCAGAAGAGGCAGTAATCAAAGAATTGCTCGCAAAATAATAAATCGAATCGGAATATTTGGCGAAACTGCTGATATTGCCATGACTATAAAGAACGCTTGTGGCGCCATCTTTCAGTTCTTTGACAGAATTAACGAAACTTGTGCCACTGACGAACAAAGCCCCAGAATCGCTATTTCTCGTAAACTCTTTTGGAGAAGAATAGTCAATACGTTTTAAGCTTCCACCATTTTCGTCGTAGGAATAGATATAGCGATTGTCTAAGCCATTCGCAAAATAAGTATAGCCATCGCTACTGGCGTACACTGGCATATCGGTCTTATTCGCCTTGATAGTCAAAGTCGCAGTCAAAGTCAAGGTATTGTAGTTATTATTAGTGATTGTCGCGGTATAGGAATATACCCCTACTTCAATTGCGCTAGTCACAATTTTATCGCTTTTGTCTTTAACCACTTCTGTGACTTTGGTGCCAAGGGGTTGCATTCCAACCACTTGGATGTCGCCAATATGATCTTTGCCGTCATAAGTGACATTCTTGCTTTCATAAGTCAGACCGGAAAAAGCAATGGGCTTAATCGTCAAAGTAGCTTCTAGGGTTTTATCATTATAGCCTTCTTTTTCAAGCTTAGCCTTAGAAAGATACGATCCGGCATTGATATAAGAAACCCTATTCTCATAAGTGATTTTGGTTCCTTCCGGAGCTCCTGTCACTTCCCCTAGAATATGGGAATTGCCATCATAATCGACATTAATATTTTCAAAGCCCACATTTGTGAAGTCCAGTTTCTTAATCTCAGAAGACGAAACGCTTCCTGAAATGAGGCTAGACGAATTATCGGTTTCTTTAGAGCTTATTCCCCCCCCCTGAAGAATTTGCGCCGCTTCCGCCACATCCTGAGGCGAATATAGCCAAAAGGAGCGGCAAAGTAACAAATTTCTTTTTCATTTATTCCCCCTAAATGGTATTTGATTTCTTTAAAAATAGACTAAAAGGAACGTATTGTCCAATAAAAATAACATACTCCCTCTTTTAGGGAGTTATAAAAAGAGAAAACCGGACCTCAATGGATCCGGCTTTCCCTTAAGAAAGGAGATTTTAATATGAAAGGGTAAGTTCAAATTAGATGTTCATCAATCATCGTTTTCGCTATCGATGATGCCTTTATGATGGAGCTGATTGAATTTCGCTTGCATCGTCGGACTATTTTTCGTCAATTTTTTGATAGTCAAATCTTGCGCTTTGTCATTGGCAAGCCTTAAGTTGTTGCCTACTCCAAGAAGATCATCTTTCATCTTTTGGAGATTTTTGATCGCGTTATCGATATCTTTTATCATTAAATCAAATTTCTTTGACGCCAATTCGTAATTGCGGGAAAAGCCATTTTTGAAATTCTCCATATTCTCTTCAAAATGGGTGATATCGATGTTTTGTTGTTTGTACATCGCGAGTTCTTGGCGAGTCTGCAAAGTTTTTAAAGCGGCATTTCTTAAGATTGTAATGATCGGGATGAACATCTGAGGTCTGACCACATACATCTTCGGGTATTTATAGGAAACGTCGACGATTCCGTTATTATAAAGTTCAGAATCCGGCTCAAGAAGAGAGACAAGCACCGCGTATTCGCAGCCCTTCTCATTTCTGTCTTTGTCGAGTTCTTTGAAGAAATCCTCGTTTTTATGTTTGGTGGCAGTTGTGTCGTTTTCGTTTTTCATCTCAAACATAATAGAGATGAATTCAGTCCCATCTTCGGAGGAATCGCGGAAGATGAAATCGCCTTTCGATCCGGATTCCGAGATTTTGTTGTCTTTTTCAAAATAGGCGTTTGGGAAAGCCCCCATTCTGATTTGATTAAAAGAATTAAGGCAATGTTGCTCTAAAGTCTCGCCAATCATCTTCGTGGACATTTTGGTTTTCAAATCCTTGTAGTAGGCCACTTCCTCTTCTTTGGCTTTAATTTTGGCTTCATAGGTCTCTTTTAGCGATTGAATCTTCAAAGAGTCTTCGTCTTCTTTCTTCTCCAAATCTTTTTCTAGGCTAAGAATAAGTTTAATCTTTTCATTTAATTCCTTTTGATTGCTTTCGTTGACTTCTGCGATGGCTAAAGCTTTCTCGGAATCAAATTTTGAAATTTGATTATTAAGGGAGGCAATTTGCTTGTCGTAAATCGCTTTTGTCTCCAATTCCTTGGTTTTTACCTCGGTTAAAGATTTATCTTTCAAGGATTTGATTTGTTCCTGAAGTTTGGCAATCTCAGTATCCTTGGAAGAAGCGATTTTATTTAAATCGGCTTGATTGCTCGTTTTAAGAACGTCTAACTTGTTTTTAAGATCTTTTATTTCCGACTCATATTTGTTTTTGGCTTCCGTTTCAGCGAGTTTTATCTTGTCATCATATTGACGTTTCGCCCTTTCTTCCGCTTCTTCTAATTCCTTATGATATTCCGAATTTTTAACTTGATTCAAAATCGAAGCGTAGTCTGAATCATCGACTGAGAACACTTTGTTGCAATGTGGGCACTTTATTTCTTTCATCTTTTTTCTCCTTCTTTTATCGTCACTGACATTATAGGCAAAAGGAAAATAAACAAGGAAGAATGAGAAAAAAATAATATACACGCTTTACGGGTATAAAAATTTGCTAAAAGAATAGCAAAAATATCCATTTAAGAATAAAGTGAGATCATGATTGAAAGTTACAAAATAGAAAACAAAGGGCTCGAAGAGCTCAAAGAGTACGAAAAGCGGAAAAAGAAGGAAAACGAAAGCTTCACCGTGGGGAAAGTGCTTCGTGAAGATTTTATGGAACCAGCTAAATTAAGTGCTTATAAGCTTGCGCAGAAGATGGGCGTCCCTGTCTCTCGTGTGCAAGACATCTTGCATAATAGACGCAGAATAACCGCGGACACATCAATTAGGCTCTCGATGGTTTTTCCTGTCGATGACTTGTATTTCCTTTGGGTCCAAGATTCTTATGATTTAATGAAAGCCTATGAAAAGATGCCAAAAAGCAAACGTAAATACCATATAAATTGGGATGACGAATAAAAAAGATTTTGGAAAGGGCTTCTATTTAGGGGAAAGTTTCTCTCAATTGGCAAGTTTTGTCTAAGGCTATAACAATTCATCTGTCTATATTCGACTTTGATAAATCTATAATAAATTGCAATCTTAAGAAAATTCATCTTATATTCAATCGTTACTAGATGATTTAAATGGCATCGACTTGGTTGTCGCTCCCATCAGAGATAAGGCGATGTATACGACTCTAGATGATTTTATAAATGGAACGATCGTAGACATAGAGTGTTTGAATGCTTTAAGCCATCCACTCCCAAATCATCAAAAGATTTTACCCACGATTTAACATGGCTAAGGAATGAACTTCTTCCTATTCCCGTTGGTACAAAATCTCGTCTCCCTTTTTTATACTTGAGGACACAATCAAGTTTAAATTTCCAATCGTATTTCATGAAAAATACCCCTTTCCTGTTTTTGTCCAGGATTAGGGGTACATTTCAATTATTGAGCTCTTTCAATGCTTTAATAAATAATAACCCAAGGCTGCGATGGTTTTGCCATCCTTGATTTGGCCGTTTTTGACCATCTGTTTGAATTCATCAAGACTGACTTTGAAATATGACAAAGTCTCATCATCGTCAAGATGCTGCTTTTTTCTAACTAAGCCATGAGCTTCGTAAAGATAGATGATTTCGTCAGTATAGGCAACGCTTGGATAGAATTCGCCTAAAAGGGTGATTTCGCTAGCCTCATAGCCAGTTTCTTCGAGCAATTCTCTTTTCGCAGTGATGATAGGGTCTTCGTCTTTGTCCGCTTTGCCGGCGGGAATTTCTGTGATCAGTTCGTCATATGGGTAACGGAATTGCTTTTCGAGGATGACGTTATTGTCGCTATCGAATGCGAGGACGGCGCTGGCTTTGCAATGCCTGACTAGTTCGCGGGTAGCTTTATTGCCGTTTGGCAAAAGTATGTCATCGACATAAACGTCGATTATATGGCCTTTATAGATGCTTTTGCTATAAAGCTTCGTTTCGCGATAATCTTTGTCTTCCATACTAATAGGCTCCTAAAAGATAATCGTAGACTTCTTGATTGCCATCGATAAGCCCGATTTCTTTATTTGGATATGATTCTTGTAAGCGAGCAAAAAGCTTCTCTGAGGCCTCTTTGTCCGCTGGCTTTCCTTTGATGATAAGAATCATGCTCTTATCTTCTATGCCTTCCATTTTGTTTACGAGATTGACGAAGGCTTCTTCGGCACTTTTGCCAGAGGCGATGATGTCTTTGACATAGGCGCCGATATAAGTTCCGGAAGGAATGTTTTCCTTATCGATTGTGACATCCCTGTTGCTTAAGGCCACAAAACCAGATTTTATGGCGTTTTTGGCTTCCTCAAAAGAAGAGATGGTACTAACGACGTCATCTTTGTCCATAAGCATCGAAAGGGCGCTATAGCCTTCGATCATCGTTTTTGTCTCAACGACATGGATCTTGCACTTCTTATATAGTTTCGCAGCCTGTTTGGCCGCCAAAAGGATATTGCCTTCATTAGGCAAAAGAATGACATCGGAGGCATTTACCTCTTTTGCGGCGGCGATTATCTCTTCGGTGGAGGCATTCATCGTCGAACCACCATCAATCACATAATCCGCACCCATATTGCGGAATAGTTCTTTGATGCCATCACCTTGAGCGATAGCGATTATCGCGGATTTTACCTTAGCTTTTTCTTTTTTCTCTTCTTTGCGGATTACTTCATTATGCTGCAAAGCCATATTCTCCATTTTGAAAGTGACGAATTCGCCATATTTTTGGGCATAGCGGATGACTTCCCATGGGGTTTTGGTGTGAATGTGGACTTTGACAATGGTGCCTGTTTGGAAGCACACAATGGAATTCCCATGGCTTTCTAGCCAATTTATGAAACGTTTGACGGAGAATTTCGCGACATCGATCTTCGCTTCGAGTAGTTGCAGCATGAATTCCGTACAATAGCCATAATCCAAACTGCTATGTTCATCGAAGGCGCTATAATCGAGGGGCGCGGCATTCGAGACGGAAATATGCTCTTCGAAAGAGGAATTCGATTCCTCGTTTTGCGTTTCTTCGCCTTTGTAGGCGCTTAAAAAGCCTTGGAAGATCGTGAGCAATCCTTTGCCACCGCTATCGACGACGCCAGCTTCTTTGAGCAAAGGCAAAAGGTTTGGGGTATTGTCCAAAGATTTTTTCATCTCCTCGACTATGGCAGTCAGTAGAGTTTCGAAATCCTTGAGATTGGCTTTTTTCGCCATCGCGTTTTCAATCCCTTCCCTAGCGACGGTCAAAATCGTCCCTTCGACAGGATCTGCGGCTGCGGCATAGGCGACTTTGTAGCCTGAGACAAGTGCTTTGGCAAATTCCAAGACAGAGGCTTTGCTCTTGTTTTTTAAACCGTCGGATATGCCTTTATAATATTGGCTTGAAAGAACGCCGCTATTGCCTCTGGCCGCAAACAAAGAGCCACGGGCAAAATCGGTGGCGATCGAGCCTAGATCATCATCTTTGTTGATGGCACGTAGTCCACCGGCAAAAGTGAGTTTCATATTGGTTCCGGTATCGCCATCCGGAACAGGGAATACGTTTAAGTCATTGATGGCTTCGAAATCTCTCGAAAGATATTCATAGCCTTTTTGGAGCAGTTTCAAATAATCCGCCCCGGTTAAGGTCTTGTTATCCATTATTTTGCTTATTTTCCTTCAAGCGTTACTTCTGGGCCATAATTAAAGGCGATTAAGGTCTTAGGGCCGCAGCTCGCACCAAGAGCGGGTCCTAATGGAGTGATAAAGAAGCCTTTGACCTTGATTTGCTTTTCGATCATCTCTTTTATCTTATAGGCATCTTCTTCACAATCGCCATGGGAAATCGCGACATAATGGTTTTCTGGGTCAACGATCGTACGAACGACCGAATCCGCCAATTCTTTCATCGAATCTTCTCTGCCGCGGACTTTTTTATAGGCGAAATTATCGCCATGGATATCCGAGATGATGATTGGTTTGACGCCGAAAATGTTCCCAAAGAAAGCGGCACTCGCTTTCACCCGGCCTGCTCTCTTCAAATAGTTCAAATCATCGACGGTGCCCCATTGATTGAATTTCAGCTTTTCGCTTTCGATGATGGAAGCGATCTCGTCGATGCTCTTTCCTTCATCGCGCAAAGACGCGGCGTAAATGCCGATCATTCCTTGTCCCATCCCGGAGATTAAGGAATCGATGCAGACGATTTTGGCTTTTGGGTTCTCTTTCATGATATGAGAAGCCACGATTCTTCCTCTATCAATGGATTTAGAAAGACCGCTTGAGCAAGCGATGTATAAAACCTCTTTCCCTTCAGAGACAAGCTTACTGAACTTCTCTTCAAAAGTGGCTTCGCTCACTTGGGAAGTGTAAATTCTCGTCTTTTTCATGGTGGCATAGAAATCCTTGACGGAGATTTCCTTCCAATCCAAATAGGCTACGAATTCTTTATCATCAAAACTAAAGCCCATTGGGACATAGTCCAAACCATATTTATCTAATAAATCGATAGTCATATCGCAGGTGCTATCGAGAATGATTGCAATATTGCTCATAAAAATCCTTTCCGAAGAACGGACATAGTATAGCATATTAGCAAAATGATAAAAACATGGAAAAATAGGCAACATTTCTCTTGCTGTCTATTTTTTATTTAAATATCGTTCCTTCAAGCAAATGGGCGCCTTGGATGAAACTATTCCCATCCATTCTCTTTTTCCCTTCCATCTGAACTTCATTCAATTCCAAAACGCCATCCTTTAATTGGATCAAAAAACGTTTCTTGTTTGGAATCCATTCCCCTACTCGATGAGTCACTTCGCTAGAGAAAACATTTGCGCTATAAACCTTCAGCTTTTTCTCATTTAAGATCAAATGGCTTCCGGGCTCATAACTCAAGCCGCGGATGTAATTCAAGGCTTCATGAACGCCCAAATCGAGAGGCAGCTTCTCATCTAGAGGCAATATCTTTTTTGCGATGCTGACTTCTTTTTCGTCTTGCTTAGTCCCCTTTAATTCGCCATTGCAGTATTTAAGCAGATCCTTGACGATCAGTCTTGAGGCGGCAGAAGATATTTTTAGGCACAAAGAGGAATAATTGTCGCTAGGGTCAATCGCCACTTTTTCCATATCGTAATAGTCGCCAGCGTCCATTTTCTCCACCATTTCCATCAAGGTGACGCCAGTTTCGCCTAAGCCGTCCATGATCGCTCTTTGGATTGGGGCGGCCCCGCGGTATTTCGGGAGCAAAGACCCATGGAGATTGACGTTCCCGACCTTTGATAAACTCAAAAGCTCATTAGGAATCAATTGCCCATATGCCATTGTGACTATGACATCAAAATCTAGGCTTTTGGCAAACTCATAATCAAATCTGATCTTATGAGGCTGATAAACGGGAATATCGTATTTCTCGGCGACGATTTTGCTTGGGACTTTCTCCAAAATCCTTTTTCTTCCGATTTCCTTGTCTTCTTGGCACACCAATCCGACAACATCATAATGCGCGTTGATTAAGCTTTCTAAAACCGTCGCGCTCATCTCTGGAGTCCCCATGTATAGGACTTTAACATCTTCGTTCTTCAAATATCTCATATTGGCCTCGTCTATATAATTATAAGCAAAATGGCGAGAAATCGGCTAGAATATGGTTATTAAACATTATGAAGCATTACGAACAAGAATCGGTCGCTCGTCTTATTGACACCGCCAAAGCCTTATTGAATACCAATTGCTCCTTCCACGATATTTACGATTTAGCGATGAATTTGCATGGGAAAGAGACTAGCACCATCTATTTAGACGAAGATGACAAAATCCATGAATATAGCTACAACCAATACAAAACCATCACCTATCATTTAGCGGAGAAAATGTCCACGGCTTTAAGTGCCATCCCTTCAGGTTCGATCATCGCTTTAAAGCTTCGCAATTGCCCGACTTGGCCACACCTATTCTGGGCGATATTAATGACTGGCCACACCCCATTATTGATTGATGCCAAACTTCCAAAAGAGAATACGGACAATCTTTTGAAACAAGCTAAAGCCCAAGGCATCATCTGTAACGAAGCGACTTTATATGCGGTCAAAACATTCAGAATCAACGCCATCACCCAAAGCGAGCCGAACTTCAATTTCACCCCTTCTTGGGCAAATGAGGTCATCTTCTGCAGCTCTGGCACCACTGGCAATGTCAAAATGATGGTGAGCAATGGCAAAGCGATGTGCAATCAAATCGCTGCGGCTTTGGATATCCCTAAAGAATCCGTCACGATAATGCATCCTGGGAAAACAAGGATTTTAGCGATGATTCCCTTTCACCACATCTTTGGGTTTGTCGCCGTTTTCCTTTGGTACACATTCTACGGGAAAGCCTTGGTGTTCCCTTCTTCTGGCTCCAACAGAGATTTGCTGAAAGCGATAAAAATCGGTGAATGCACGCACATTTATAGCGTCCCTTTGTTTTGGGATGCGATTGCCTTGAAAGCTCAAAGAAGCGCCGCTTTAGGGAAATCGAGCACCGCTGACTTATTAAGGAGAATGGTGGCTTATAACACTGGCAAAATCAGCGCTAGCGAAGCCGGATTAGCCGCTTGGCCATTCATCCAAAACCTCGTCAGAAAGAAAATTTTAGGGACTCATGTCGAATATTGCATCGCCGGAGGAGGGTATCTTAATTCCAAAACCTTGCATCTTATTAACGGTCTAGGCTACCCGCTTTATAATGGCTATGGGATGACGGAGCTAGGGGTCGTCTCAGTTGAATTATCCCCACGAGTGGAAGATCGTCTAAAAGGGGCGATCGGCCATCCTTTGTTTGGAATCAATTTCAAATTGGATCCGATTGAAGGAGGAAAAGAAGGTCAAGGCGAGCTATTAATTAAAACTCCTACCATCCATACCCGCGAGATAATCGGCGGAGAGAGCAAAGAAACGACCTTGGACGATGGCTATTTCCATACTGGCGATATCGCGGAAAAAGATTCGACGGGATCTTATTACATCAAAGGGAGAATCAAAGACGTCATCATCAATAGCAACGGCGAAAACGTCTATCCTGATGAAATAGAATATTACTTCCGCTCAGTGAAACATGTGGTCAACGACGTCGTTTTGGGGGCGAAAAAGCCTGATTGCGACAACGAGGAAATCACTCTCATCTTCGAACTCGACAATGCCGTGACTTCCGATGATTTTTCTTCTATCATCAAAGACGCCAAAGCCATCAATGACACTTTGGCCAATGAGAAAAAAGTGCAAAGATTCCTTATTTACAAGCGCTCGATGCCAATGGCCAACAACATGAAAGTCAAACGCTATGTCTTAAAGGAACTGATTGAAAATGGCCAAATGGAAGACTTCTATGATCCTTTGGGCAAAAACGACCATGTCGCAAAAGCCCATTACGATTTTTCTAAATATAATCAGAAAGAAGTAGAGAAAACAGTCGATAAAGTAAAGGAAATATTCGGAAAAACATTAATGATCCCGGTATTCAAAATCGGTGGAGAATCAGACTTTTCCAAAGATTTAGGTGGCGATTCGATGTCCTATGTCTCAATGGTGGATGACATCAACCGCGCTTTCAAGATCACGATATCGACTTCATTATATGGCAGATTATTGACAGTCAATGATTTCGCAAACGAAATTTTGAACTTAAAAGCCAGTAGCAAGAAAGAGGAAAAGAGGAAGTAAGAAGAAAAAATAAGGCAAAAATAGTGAAAAAGGTTGTTTCTTCCTTTTAGGAAGTCTATAATCGCTAGGCAAAAGAATTTTTGTATTTTAGGAAGAATAATTATGGCAAACATCAAATCTCAAGAAAAACGCATCGAAATCGGTGAAAGAAATTGCAGCATCAATAGCTCCCGCAAATCCCAAATCCACACTGCGACAAAGAAAGTCGAAGCTTTGGTCAAGGAAGGCAAAAAGGAAGAAGCCATTATCGCTCTAAGAAACGTCATCTCCCTTCTTGATAGCTATTCCAAAGCTGGCAGCATCACCGTCAATAGCGCCAACCGCAAAAAAGCCCATCTCACTCATTTAGTGAACGAGATGAAATAAGCTATTTTATTTAGCAATTTAGCCTCTCTGTCGTGAGAGGCTTTTTTTATCATTTTAATTAAAGAAAAAGCGCGCCTCTATTGCAAGGTGCGCATGATATTGATCGGGTCTTTGCTGACGATAACTAATAACGGGATCTCGCTAGCGAGCAAAGTGATTAGATAATAGGCTAATACAAACGGGATTATATAATATCCAAGCAAATACAATTGGAACATTGCAAAGATTAAGGCAAGTAGCAAAGTAGGAATGATGGCGACAATTGTCGTCTTAGCCAGATTAGCGAGAATATCGTCTTTGATGATTTCGCGTCTACTCATCCCTAAGCATCTCATAATGCCGATCTTATTCTTATCTTTGTTGATTCTAGCGACGTTATCAAGAGCCATGAAAAGAAGTAAGACACCAATGATAATAGAGGAAGCGATGATTATCCCTTTGTATACTTCCAGCATCGCTTTGCGGATGACGTTATTATATAGATAACTCTTTGTGACCGCTTCTACCCCGTATGTCTCAAGATTGTCATCAAAATACTTTTTGGTTTTAGCGACGTCGCTACTATAGAATGTCGCGCCATAATAATAAGCGCTTTGTTCTGGGCTATATCCCGAATATTCTGAGCCGACATTAACCGAGAAGTTCCCGTAATTAAGGATTTGGAGATCAGTGCCAGAAGAAACGTAAATCGGAGCAGTGATATCATCGCTTTCGTAAGTACCAGCAATGCTGATAGAGGGGCTACCAAAAACGGTCTTGTTCCAAGAGGCATCATTCATTTTGAAAGCCAAATCCTCCAAGCTCCAATCTGAAGGCAATAGACAAGATAAGGCGCTTGGGATAACAATCGCGCTTTCTGAAGAACTATAAGACGGGGATACATCACATTTAATCGAGGAATCCAATTTCGTTGTCCTATTTTTCGCTAAATAATTAAGGAGCAATTCCGCAACAAAAGTTCCGCGGGATTTGCCTTTCTTGCTAGAATCATCATCGACGAAATACAAAGCTTTCTCGTTTTCGTTTTCGTTATTTTTGATTAATAGCTCTTCTTTTTTGATAAGCAAAGTATTTGAGTAGGAACTATTAGGAGAAGAAATCTCGCTATCTGCGGCTTCGCTTGCATAAACAACGGGCAAATTATAGCTATTATTGCTGACATTAGCTTTATCCCCAGTTTCTATCTCAACGAATCTAGCGTCGTTTTGAATCGAGGAATAGTCATAGAACTTATAGTCCTTGAACTCTTCTAAAAAATCCATATTAGCCGCGAATTGATTGGTGGATGAGCTAAAGAAAGAGAAATAATTCTTAAGATAATTCGCCGTTTTGTTATTACAATAGATATTCGCGGTGCCAAAAGAGCTTGTCACGTTTTTTTCGAAAGAATGGTCGACTCCTTTGATAAGGAAAGTTTTTTTCTTCTGATTATTGAGAGTAGAAAAATAATTGGTCGTTTTTAAATGCATCAGGGTGTCAGAGAGCGCCTCTTCATAGGTTTGGCTAGAATAGCAAGGAAGGGAAAGGACGCCATTCCCGAAAAAAGAGCCTGACAATACCAATTCGTCATCGTTTAGGGAGTAAGAGAGAAGAGATTCATATCCTTTGACGTTTTTAATCTCGTCAATGTCATAAACCCTGAAGCTATCGCTATATTCCATAGAAGTCGATGGCTTAAGGAGTTTCCCTTCTGCCTCGAAAGTGAAGAGGGGGGAGCTAGAATATGACGTCGCAACCTTATAATAAGATGCGATCTTTCCGCCGACGATGCCGCTATCTTCATTAAGGAATTTGGCAACTAATTCGTTAGACAAAGTGCGATAAGCGTATTTGGCGGATGATTCTTCGCTATCTTTCTTTTTGCCAAGGAAAGTAATTTGGCTTTCATATTGGTCTTTATAGCCCCCTAAGGTTTTATCCATCTCATTAATCGCGATAAGACCGGAGTTCAAAAGAATAAAAACGATTAAAGGGCAAACGATTTGGGCGAAATTGCTGAATTTAGAAACGGCTTTCTTCTTTTTGTTTTCTTTTCTGAACATATTTCTCAAAGTGTTCAAGAAAGCGTTGTCAGTCCACTTCTTCTTTTCATCCCTAGTTTCAAAGCTGATCAAAGACTCATCGACCTTAAAATCGCTTTTGGAAGTTTCGATTGTCTCTTCCTTTTTCGTAACCAGAGCCACATCCTTTGGCTTAGCGATGACTAAATTATCGCCAATGACGAGAACCTCGTTGCCGCGTTTGATCAGCTTTATCGTAGCCTTATCGCCTTTGTTGTCGGAATATAGTTTCAGCAAAAGGTCATCGGAAGCGAAATCTTTCTCGCTCATCGTGTCTAAATAGATTGAAGTATCTTTGTAAGCATCATCGATATTTCCTTCTAAAGAATGAAGTTTTTCAAATTTGGCGTTTTTGATGATGTAGGCTTCATCGGCAAAAAGTCTGACCAAATTCATGTTATGGGTGACGCATAAAACTAAGCGCGTTTTGCTTAACGCTTTAAGGATCTCCATGATATTCAAGGAATTCTTGGAATCGAGATTGCCAGTCGGCTCATCAGCGAGGATGATTTTCGGGGAGGTCGCCAAAGCGCGGGCAATCGCCACCCTTTGACGCTGGCCAAGAGATAAGGCAGAGGCTCTTCGGCCGCTAGAGATATGGAGGCCAACCGCGTTTAAAAGGCTAGAAACGCGTTTGGTGATCTCATCTTCATCATAAACTCCGGCGATATTCAAGGCGATTTTGATATTGTCGCGAACGCTTAGCTCATCGAAAAGCAAGAAATCTTGGAAAATATAGGAAATATTCTTTTTCCGGTATTTTTCAATATTCTCCTCTTTCCCGTCGAATAGGATTTTGCCTTCATACGACAATAAGCCACCAACAGCGTTCAATATCGTTGATTTGCCAATGCCAGATTCGCCGACGATGAAAACCAAACCCGTCGAAGGCAGACTCAAAGAGGCTTTGTCTAAGACAGTTCTCGCCTTGCGGGAGTTTTTGTCATAAGTTTTGCTTACTTCTTTTATCTCAATCATTTTTGGACCTTCTTTCTAGAGACTTTTGGGATGGATAAGGAGAAGGCGAATAATAAGCCTAACACTATCC
>CAVAYV010000007.1:0-41514 GCA_963593015.1 bacterium
ATAGTATAATGCTGATTGATTGAAGGAGTGGATTGATATGCCGTGTACAACGATACTCGTCGGTAAAAAAGCCTCGAATAATGGGGCGACAATAATTGCAAGGAACGACGATTCTCCAAGTGGGGTTTTCCATGTTAAGAAAATGACGATTGTCCCCTCTTTAGAAAATAAGAAGGTCTATAAATCTAAAATATCTCATGTTGAGATTCCTCTCCCTGATCGCGGGTTGAAATATACCTTGATGCCGAATGTCGATTTAAAGGAAGGGGTTTGGGGCGCTGCTGGCGTCAATAGCGAAAACGTGGCTATGTCAGCAACCGAAACAATCACAAGTAATCCTAGGGTTTTAGGCGCAGATCCTTATGTTAAATTTGATGAAAAAAGCAATGAGCCAGGTGGAATAGGAGAAGAAGATCTTGTGTCTTTGGTTTTACCTTATATTCATTCTGCGAGAGAAGGGGTCAACAGGCTTGGATCGTTGCTTGAAAAGTATGGGACATATGAACCTAACGGAATAGCTTTTAGCGATAACGATGAAATTTGGTGGCTTGAGACAATAGGAGGTCACCATTGGATGGCGAGGAGAGTTGGCGACAATGAGGTTGTCGTAATGCCAAACCAATTAGGGATGGATTATTTTGATTTTGATGATGCCTATGGCAAGAAAGAAAATTATCTTTGTTCGGAAGACTTGTTGGAGTTTGTAAAAAAGTTTTATCTTAGCTTAGACGAATCGTTGGAAAAATTTAATCCTCGCCTTGCTTTTGGCAGCCATGATGACTCCGATCATATTTATAACACCCCAAGAGCGTGGTTTATGGGCAGGTATTTTTGCCCAAAAAACTTAAAATGGGAGGGAGAATGCAGGGATTATGGTCCGGAAGATAACGATATTCCCTTTGCCTTCGTTCCTGAAAGAAAAGTCACCATTGAGGATGTGAAATACCTTTTGAGCAGCCATTATCAAGGAACTGAATATGACCCTTATTCCAAAGGCGATTCAGCAAAGAAAAATATGTATAGGTGCATTGGCGTTAATCGTACCTCATTCTTAGCGATTATTGAGATTAGAAATGATGTTCCTAAGGCGATCGCCCCGATTGAATGGGTTTGTTTCGCCTCGAATGTTTTTAATGCTTTGATACCGCTTTATACCAACGTCGAATGTTTGCCAAAATATCTTACCAACACCACTTTGGATGTCTCAACGGATAATTTTTATTGGAGCAGCCGCTTGATCTCGGCTCTCGCAGATGCCCACTTCAATAAAAACGCCATCCATATTGAAAGATATCAAAATGAATGCATGGAAATCGGACATAGAATTATTAATGAAACTGATTCGCGTTTTATCGAAAATAGCGATATGGCATTATTAACTGATGCAAACGAAAAGGTTACCGATTTAATTAAAAAGGAAACATTAAAATGCTTAAATAATGTTTTGTATGAATCTAGCATGCTAATGAAAAATTCATTCGCTAGAAGTGACAATTAAAAGAAAAGGCTTCTTATTCTTTCTATATCCTTTTCTTCCAATCCGAGATAAGAGAAATAATTTTCTTTTTTCTCAAACCTCCGCTTAAGACTTTCGAAGACAGATTTTAATAATTTATTATCTTTTTTGTAATAGATTTCGTTATAGCTTATCCCTCTTTCATCTAAATTTTTCAAATGCGTTTCTAAATCGTTGAATGATAGAAGATATTCATCGTTAATGTCTTTTTCATCCACTCCAAGGATAAGCAGCACTATTGAGATTATTACCCCCGTTCTATCTTTGCCTGCCGAGCAATGAATAAGCGTCCCTTTTTCTATTTCTTGCAAGATTGGCAAAAGCTCATCGCGAGATAAAAACATTTTTTTGTATAAATTTATATTCGCTTCTTTTGTTAAAGGAATTGATTCACCAGCTCTGATAAAATAAGAGCAATAAACAAAATCATTATCCAAACTCATTGGATCTATCTCTCTCTTTTTTGCGTTTTCAGATCTTAAATCGATAATTTTCGTTATGCCTAATTTTTTCATTTCGTTTCTATCATGATTGCTTAGTCCGGTTAAAGTCCCGGAGCGAAACAAAATATCACTTTGGATTTTGCCGAATTTAGAGGAAAATCCTTCTATTTTCCTTGAATTAGGAACTGAATCAAATAATCTAGCCATGAAGTTAGTTTATCATATTATAAGAGAAACATTTTAATTAACAAATTTCGATTAATACACTCTTAGAGTGTAATCTTGGAATATTTGTTATAAAATGCCTATTAATGAGTGTGAGTGAAGAGAACAATTCCTTGGTAAACCAAGGCAACGAACAAAAAAAGAAAAATGATAGATGGAAGTATTTGATAACAATTTCCATTGTTTTAGTTTTGACAGCAGCTTCTTTGATTTTCTCCCTTTGGAGCTCTGGAAACGGAGACATTGTCGCTGGCGGAAAAATTATTCTAGATGCTTTGGCTGCTTCTGATTGGAGATGGCTATTGCTTGTTTTTGGAATTGTTATCGCCGCTTATGTGATCGATGGCTTGATTATATTGGTTTTCGCTCGCTTATATACCCGGAAATATCATTGGCATCAAGGGTTCTTTAATGGTTTGATTGGCGCTTATTATAGCGCGGTCACTCCTGGCGCAAGCGGTGGCCAAGTGATGCAGGTTTATGTCTTGAAAAAACAGGGCGTTGAGGTTTCTTCAGCTGCCTCAATCATGGTTATGTGGTTTATTCTTTACCAGTCGAACCTTATTCTTTTTGATTTGCTCGCCATCGGCATGGAATGGAGCAAAATTTTTGCTTTATCCTCCTTTGAATTCACTTTTATGGGATTCCATATCACTATTCTCCCACTGATTATTATTGGTTTTGGCATTAACTTAGGAACTTTGCTTTTGCTCACCATGATGAGTTATTCCCATCGTTTCCATAATTTCATTTTGCATCATGTAATTAATCTTGGGTATAAACTTCATATTGTAAAGGATCCGGAAAAATCTCGAGAATCTTTGAGAGTGCAAGTTGAAAACTTTAAATTGGAATTAAGACGTTTGCAAAGCAACATTCCTGTAACCTTGCTTTTGAGCGTTTTCTTTCAAGCATGTTTGTTTTTGAGATTCTCCATTCCTTATTTTTCCGCAGTTTCTTTGAATGCTACGGGCGGTGATTTTAGCTGGTCTGCCATGTTCGACACTTGCTTTTTGAGCGCTTTCCATCAAATGGTTGCCGGCGTATTCCCATTGCCTGGCGGCGCTGGAGTCTCGGAGCTTTTCTTCAATAGTATTTTCCGCGATTTGTTCAAAGCCACAGTCGATACCAATGGACAAGTTATCAGGAGTTTTGAAACCAATATGAATGCCACTCAGATTTTGTGGCGCATTGCGACCTTCCACTCCGTTGTCCTTGTTTCTGGATTCATTGCTGCCTTTTATCGAAGCAGAGGTGGGGAGGACAAAAAAGACGAAATCGGTTATGCCAACCGTCAAACTTTCCTCACGTTGCAATTGCAAACTTATGAAATTCGAAAGGCTAGTGCTGATACTTTATATGAAACAAGGCAGCTTTCCAAAAAGCAAATACGCGCAGGCTTAAAAAATTTTGAAAGTGATGAGATGGAGCTGCCTTTAAAGCGGAAGAAAAAGACGGATCCTTTAACTAAAAACGATAAAAAGAAAATGAAATCGCCGAAGGAGAAATAACAATGAAAATTGCTATTTTTACTGAAACATACCCGCCGGAAATCAATGGTGTCGCTACTTCCGCCCGTAATCTTTATCGAACTTTAAAAGCTCACGGACACCAAGTTGTGGTTGTTACAACAAATCCCTTTGACCATGAACTTTCTTATCAAGATGACATTATAAGAATTCCAGGGATAGTCTTGAAACATCTTTACGGATACGTTTTCGCTAATCCTTTCAATAAGGAGTGCGCCAAAATAATCGAAGATTTTAAGCCTGATGTAATTCATGTTCAAACCGAAGCTTTCGTTGGGCAAATGGGTTTTATTTTGGCTAAAAAGTTAGATATCCCTACCGTCTATACTTTTCATACGATGATTGAAGATTATACCTATTATGCCACCAAGGGATATTTTGACCGAGCTTCAAAAAGCATTGTTAGAAATTACGTGAGGCATATCATCAACGAAGCCGATGAATTTATTACCCCAAGCATTAAAATAAGGGAATATATGAGATCGATTCATGTCGACGCCTATATTTCTGTGATACCTACGGGAATAGATTTTTCGATATTTGATAGGAAAAGCATCGATAAAGATGTTGTCCGGTCTTTGAAAAATAAATATGGTATTTCTGATAACGACAAAATAATTTTGTCCTTAGGGCGTGTTGCAAAAGAAAAATCAATTGATGTTTGCATTCGTGGCTTTTCCCTTTATAGGAAAAAGCATCCTGAAGATCAAAAAACCAAGATGCTTATCGTTGGTGGAGGACCCGCCATTGATGAACTTAAAAAACTTGCAGAAGAAGAAGGAATTGCCGATAAAACCGTATTTACTGGACCCGTTAACCCTGACAATGTTTGCTTTTATTATGCCTTGGGAGATGTTTTTGTAAGCGCATCTACGAGCGAGACTCAAGGTTTGACTTTTATGGAAGCGATGGCAAGCGATAACCTTCTTTTGGCTAGATATGACGATGCTTTGAGCGATCTTATCGTGCCAAAGGAAAATGGTTTCTTTTTCTTTGATGAAGAGGATATGGCAAAAAAGCTTGAAGAATCTCTTTCTTTATCCAAAGAAGAAAAAGAAACTTTGTTCGTAAATGCCCATAAATCCATTGAGCCATATTCTTTGGAAAGATTTTATCAATCAGTCTACGAGGTATATGAACGTGCCAGAAAGAAAAACTATTAAAATTTCCTCCATCAAACCGTTAAAAAACGATCTTTTTGAAATTAAGGTCGGATCCAATGTTTTCAATGTTGATTTAAATACATATACCGATCATCTTTTGTTTGTAGGCAAGGAACTAACCGAGCAGGATATCAACCAGCTTAAAAATGAAAGCCGCAATTCCCTTTTAATGAAATACGCTTTGAAAATAGCCAGTTCAAAAAGGTATAGCGAATTCGAGATACGAACGAAATTGCTTTCTAAAGGCGCTAATGAAAACAGTTGCCAAGAATTGATTAACAAACTTAAAGGATATTCATTGATTGATGATTCACTTTACGCTTCCGATTACAAAGAAGAAAAAGAGACGTGTTTTTATGGGAAAAATAGAATAATTTATGATTTGCTCAACAAGAAAAAGATCGATGAGAAAATTGTGCATGGTTTGACCTTTTCCAAAGAAAGAGAAAACGCCGAGAAATTTGTTCAATTATCCATTAAGAGCGTTTCTAGGTTACCTTTGGAAGCCAAAAAGAGGAAACTATTCTCTTCTTTGGAAAGAAGAGGTTTTGAAAAGGACGTAATTTACGATGTTTTGAGCGCTTTGGCAGAAAATGACACCGCCGATTCTATTGCCCAATTTCAAAAATGTGCATCTCTGGCTCTACAAAAATACGAGAGAAAATACGAAAATAAATACGATATAAAAAATCATTTGTATGGCTATTTAAGAGGAAAAGGCTATAAAAGCGAAATGATTGAAGATTTCTTGGAGGCTAATTTATGAGTATCAAAGATTTAAAAAGCGGTGACCATGTTGATGGACAAGCTTTTTTGATTGGTGAAGTGAAAACCTGCGTCAGCAATGCTGGCAAACAATATTTCAATATTACTTTGCAAGACTCCAGCGGCAAAATCGACGGGAAAAAATGGGAAATATCGCCAGATGATCTTGCAATCTTCTCACCTGGAAATATTGTTTTGGTTAAAGGGGACGTAAATCTCTATAACAATGCATTGCAGCTTAAAATTTTAAGTGGTGAATTAGCTAGTGAAGATATGGATGTTTCAGAGTTTGTGGAGCAAGCGCCAAAAGATGAAAAAAGCCTAAGACAGAAAATGATAGATTATGTCAAATCCATCAAAGATCCTGATCTCTATTCTTTGACTTCTAGCTTGTTAAAGGACAATTCTAAAGCCTACCTACGTTATCCTGCTGCAACAAAAAATCATCATGCCTATGCTAGTGGCCTTCTTTATCATTCTATTTGCATGGCTGATTTAGCCGATAGCATCTGCAAACTTTACCCTTCTTTGAATAGGGATTTGATGATTTCTGGAACTTTGCTTCATGATTTGGGAAAGATAAAAGAACTGACTGGATTAATTGCCACCCAATATTCCACTGAAGGTAAATTAATCGGTCACCTTGTGATTGCCGCAGAACTCGTTTCTGAAAAAGCCAAAGAATTGAATCTAGATTCTGAGCAAATACTTTTGCTTGAGCACATGCTGATATCTCACCATGGAAAGTTAGAATTTGGGGCTGCCAAGCTTCCTGAAACACAAGAGGCTCTTGCTTTGGCGATGATCGATGATTTTGATGCGAAAATGGAAATGCTTCGCATTGCTTATGAAAATGTGGCTCCAGGAGAATGGACTGGCCGTATCAACGCTTTGGATGGAAGAACGTTCTATAATTCTTTCTTTACTAATAAAACCGGGAAATAGCAAGTTTATCTTTTCTTCGATTTTGATTTTGCTGAGAATTTTGTTTATATTAGGTCATGGCTCTTTTTAAGATTCATCCAAAAATAAACATTTCGCTATTTACTGTTCTCCATTTTATCGTTGATGGCATTTGCGGATTGGTCATATTTTCGACTTTAGTCATAAATCAAAGCGACGATATGTCTTTCGCAATATTAATAACCTATAATCTTTTGGCTTTTGTTACCCAGCCCTTTGTGGGTTTGCTTATCGACATGCATGACAATCAAGAGAGGCTATTTTTATTAATATCCGTATTTAGTTTGGCTTTAGGCATCTGCTTTAAGAGTCAGCCATTAATAAGCGCACTTCTTTTAGGCATAGGGAATTCTTTCTTCCATATCTCCGGAGGCAAATACACGATCAGCAAAACCGGCAACGATATTTTTGATTTGGGCTTATTTGTTTCTACGGGGGCAGTAGGTTTAGCGATTGGTTGCAATTTTAATAATGTTTATGTGTGGTCTATTTTCCTTCCGCTATTGTTTTTAATCTCCTTTTTAATCATTTTTTCCAAAGATTCTATAAATATTGCTGGTGATAAAAATATCAGTAAGAATGAAAATCTCAGCGAAAAGGCTATATTTTTGCTGTTTTTGCTTATTTGCATCGCGGTTTTGATTAGATCTTTTCTTGGAAAAATCATTAATTATTCTTTTGATAAAACCACATTGGTTTTAGTCCTTTTTGGACTTGCTTCCACCTTAGGAAAAGCGCTTGGGGGAGCAATATCAAAAGCGATTGGCATTAATAAAACTATAATTATTACGATGATTGTTTCAGCCATTTTGTTCCTATTTGGTAATGGAAACGTTTATTTATCCTTATTAGCAATTCTTCTTTTCAATATGTCGATGCCTTTGACTTTGTATTTGGCGAACTGTCTTGTTGAAAAGGAGGGTTTTGCCTTTGGCATGCTTGCGGCTTTCCTTATTCCAGGTTATCTATTAGGGATGTTTACCATGAGCGAGACATTGATTAAGGTTTTAATCGCGACTTTATCCCTTATCACAGCGGCTATTATTGTGATTACTAACTCAGTGATAAAATGTAAAAAAGAATCTGCTTTATGAATAGTTTATTAAAAATACTTATAAATCTGTTTCTTACGATTTTTATCGAAATCATTGTTCTTCTCTTATTTAAAGAAAGAAGGCTTAAAGTTCTTTTTGGATCCATTTGCATCAATGTCGTTACAAATCTTTCTTTGAACCTGATTCTCTTGGCGCTTAGAAATACCAATATCATTTGGTATATCGTTTGCCTTATTGTTGGTGAAGTCTTAGTTTTGTTTTTAGAATGGCTATATTATTATTTGCTTATAAAAGATAAAAAACGGAGTTTCTTTTATAGTTTTTACTGCAATTCGATTAGCTTTATCTTAGGTCTTGTTGCTTATTACTTTATTCTTGGAGGCTTAATTTTATGATTTTCGATGTCGCTCCTGTTTCCTTTGTATTTCCGGTTATTTTGCTTATTTTGATTGTCGTAATTTTGATTGCCCTCATCATTTCTATGTTCTTTGTTATAAAAAGTTTTGATAAAGAAAAGAAAAATAAGAGTGATTCAAAAGAATATAACGATGAGAAAATAGAAAAAGACAAAGAAGAAAAGTGAGCAATCAAAAAGCAGGCCATAATTTACCTGCTTTTAATTAGTCTTTGATTGCTTTGCTGATTGAAGAAGCGAGAAGTGGCAAATTCTCACCAGAGGTATCTTGCTCTTTCATGGTGATTTGGAATCCGCCTTCACCGCCTAAATATCTTGGGATGACGTGCACATGGAAATGATTTATGCTTTGACCAGCTTTTTCACCGACGTTAGTCAAGATGTTAACTCCTTTGGCTCCAAGAACTTGGACTTCGGCTTGACCGATTCTTTGAGCTACATCATAAACTTTGTGCATTACATCTTTTGGGCAGGCCAAGAAATTGTCATAATGTTTTTTTGGCATCACTAAAGTATGGCCTCTGGTAACTTGGGAAATGTCCAAGATGGCCAAGACTTCATCATCTTCATAAACTTTGCTTGATGGTATTTCGCCATCGATGATTTTGCAAAATATGTCTTTCATTGTTTTCTCCTAAATAAATAAGGAGCGGTATTGCCCGCTCCTATATTATATAAGCTTTATTCGAAGAGGTCAGGGAATGTCTTCGCGAAATAGTCATAGACATATTGATCGTGATAGACAAGAGCCATCTTCTTTACAAAGAATTGGTTGCTGCTCTTCTTATAAGTATCCGAGCTAGAGAGCGTTCCAGCGATTGCGCGAGCGATGTAGTCGCCATAGCATTCTTCTCCGGTTAAGACATCATAATAGTTTGTCTTGTCGGTTTTGGATAATTTAGAGCTCTTTACAGCTTCTTGGATATCGAATAAATAGTAGTTTCCAGAATCGGAAATCAGATATGGATATTCATTCCCTGTTTCCACGCTCTTTGGGGTGACGAAGTAGTGACTTGAACCAGTTCCATCAGTGGAGCCGTTACGATAATACACATAGTTGCCGTTTTTGTTTTCGGCTTTGTTTAATGTGTTAACTTCATCGGCAACGCCCATATTGAAGATACGACTCTTAACTTCGGATGGAATGTCAGTTAAACCTGTGGAGGTATACCAACCAGAAACGGTGTTATCTTGAGCGACAAGGGTTTGGTATTTGATCTTCAAACCAGTTTCAGGGGTATAAGCACCGCTATTTGTGAAATCCTTTATGATATCAGAGTCATTGTTGTAGGTGCTGTCATAGATTTTAAGATAATCACTGACATATCCGCCAAATGTGCTTTCCTTATAGATGGTTCCGCTATAAGAATCGGCGATTGTTTCGATTTCAGCAGAGGTAAAAGCGGTCCAACCGGCTTCGTCGTAAACTTTCGTTAAAGTTTCGGTTAATTCAGAAATGCTCAATGTTCCTTTGATCATCTTATCGAGAGTTGTCAATGGATAGGAATCGAGTAAGTTCTTCTCGACGATGTTTTTGCAGAAAGAAGTGATTAAATTCTTTGTGGCGGCTGGATAAGAGCTGTTCGAGGAAAGTTTGATGTAATTGACCTTACGAGCATAAGAAATACCTAATGTGCGGTAGTTTTCTTCGTAAAGATATTCACAAACTAATTCATCGCGGTAGATTTCAGGCAAGATGGCGATTTCGATATAAGAATCGGTTGTTTTGCCTTCAGCGTCAGTGCCATAGATGCCAAAGATATTTTGGAAATAGTCTTTCAATTGGTCTGGGTCAGAGTTTCTTTCATCAAGATGGAATGAACCATCAACTTGGGTGTGAATGCTCATGGCTGCCAATTGTTCACTGGTTGGGGTAGCGATTGAATAGTTGTTCTTGATTTGAGCGTCATAGAATTTCTTTTCAATGAATTCGCTTCTTTCTTGGTAGCTACTATTGGTGACGTAGCTATAGAAAGTCTTCATTATGCGGTTCATATAGTTCGCATAGATGTTTTGAAGTTTCTTGGTTGAGCCGCCATAAATAGCGTATTTGTCAGCTAAGGCTTGGATTTTGGCACTATCGCCGGATTCCATCGTCGGTTTGACTTCACCTAAGAAATCGCCAAACACAGATTTGCTATAGATAACAAGGATGTTATTTAAGACTTTTTCGCTATTAGAATCGCCTTCAGTAACCAAAGCATCATAAATTTGTTTCATGGTGTTGTTGCTGACATCGATTTTGTTACCGCTATTATCAAGTAAGATAGCGGCGCCATCATATTCGCTAGTTGGTGGGACAGCTTTAACGGTAGTGCAGGCCATCAAAGAGCCGGCGAGTAAGACACTAAGGCCTAAGACGAATAATTTGTTCTTCTTATTATTTGACATAATAGCATCTTCCTCCTTCTTGCCAATCGGCACCGCTATGAGTGCCATATCCGATAGCGCAGACTTCGCTTAGCATTTGCTTCTTATCGGTTGAGCTTCCTTTGTAGCCATCAGGAAGCTTCGCGCTTCTTTGACGGTTTTGTTCTTCGAGCATTTCAGCATAGGTCTTCCAACTGTCTTTCCAAGTTTGATATGAATCATCTTTGGTGCTTTGACGTTTGGTGACGCTATAATTTTGAATGCGGTCTTTCATTTCGGAACTTGAGAACTTAATCGATCCGTTTTCGATTAGTTTTTGGAAAATATAAGTGCTTAAGGCGCCATTGTAGTTCTTGACGGCAGTGGTTATGGTTCCTTGACGTGTATTCCAAACAGAAGATTGAGAAGAACTTTCGTTGTTGTAGTTGATGAAAGTGATCTTGTTTTGGCCGCTTTCACTAGTTGGATAAGAAGTTTCCCCTGGCTTGCTCATCGTGTAGTACTCACTAAGGTTAGCGGTTGTGCTCTTATCGCTATCAACGCTTGGGGTATAGAAACTTCCATCATAATCGAGGGCACTTCTTTGGATGACGATGAAGTGAATCCCTTGATAAGAACTTGTGCCAGCGCGAACAGCTAAGACTATATTTCCTTCGTTGTTGGTCAAGACGTTGTGATCAAATTGCGGAAGGGTTGATTTGGTATCGTGGCTGAAGCCCGGGAGAGCGCCATAGGTTTCACTATAGGTTCCGTCATAGCTATCAGCGCTGATGCTGGTATCGTTATAAGCAATATCGTTTGGAGTGATGACGCAAATATTGTGCTTATTAAAATATTTATTAAAAAGGATATTACGTGGATAGAAGGTTGATTTGCCTTCATAGACGTTATTGCCATTGTCATCAGAGGTGATTTTGGCAGCTTTCAATAAAGCGACTGCAGCGCCATAAGGGATTTGCCCGATGCCGCTAGTTCCATCGTCGTATGTTTCTCCATCTTTGAAGAAATCATAGATGGTCTTGCCGGAGTCATCGAGGGTTTGAGTATCATCGATTGTGCTTTCGCTAATGGTTTCCGCGCCTTCGGTTAATCCTGGGGTCAAGGTTGCGACATTGCTATCGTAATATGATTTTTCGGTGCCAGTAGTGCTCTTGTAAGCTTGGTTATACAAGGTTTCAAAGGCATACGATCCCAATTTGAATTCTGCAACAAAATCAGTAGATGTGGTGGTTGGATCATCGAATCCACCATAATTTGAAGCGCTTCCGCTGTCGTCAGAGGCGTCTTTGGCGATTTCGCCAAAGGTTTCGCGCATAGCAGCGCTGGTTGTGCCGTTGGTGGTATCAGCACCGGCGATACGCATGATGGTTTTGGCTAATTTAGTGGCCTCGCCGGCGGTTGAGCCTTTGTCTTCGCTGATTTCGGCTTGCGTATATTCGCCACTCGCGGCGCTGACCTTTACCAAAATATGGCGGAAACTATAAGGCATGGTCTCACGGATCCAGCCTTTGTTGGCAATGCCATATTCTTCGCTGGCGTTCATGTAATAGTCGTTGCTTGTTAGACCGCCTTTGCTACTTTCGGTGCCATCGCGGACGGCATCAAGATTATCGTTATTGAATTTGCTTTCGTATTGGGTTTTCTCTTCTTGGTAGAGATAGTAGTCATAAAGCTCATCCATGTTATCGACGCTTAAGCTATCGAAAATCTTTTCGAGCTCCTCTTTGTAGGAAGTGCTGTTGCTTTCGGCGTTGTTTTGGGCAGCCTCTTGCTGCTTGACAACATCAAGCTTTGCTTGTCTTTCGCAATACTCTAAAGAAGTTTTGTAATCATCTTGTTGGTAAAGCTTACGAATGAGAACTTCGTAGACCTTGTCGAATTCGGTCGAAGCGCTGTTTCCAGCGGTTTGGTAGCTTTTTAAAAGCTCACCGGCTGTGTAGGAAACTACTGTTCCTGTGGCAGTCGTATAAGTAAAGATTGTGCCATCGGTTGTTTGGGTTGGCTTGTTGCAAGAGACCAACGTCGCGCAAGTGGCAATCAACGTTACTAGACATAGAGCGGATTTATTTTTTTTCATATGCGATATTCGCTCCTCCTTAACAATAATGCTCGGTAATTTTATTCTCTTTAGAGAATGGGTGCAACTAATAAATAGTCTTTCTTTCACATAGTTTAACTTTTCTACCTTATCATTTGCGGTTAAATGCGCTTGATATTACAATTAATTGATTTTTTGGAGGTGGGTATGTCTACTTTGAAAATTGAAAATTTGCACGTTTCCGTTAAGGGGACGCCAATATTGCGTGGAGTCGATCTCGAAGTCAAAGAAGGTGAAACGATTGCTTTGCTTGGCCCTAATGGCCATGGCAAGAGTACCCTTTTAGGAGCCATAATGGGCAATCCGCTTTATAGCGTCAACGAAGGAAAAATATTTTTGGATGACAAAGATATTCTTTCGATGCCTGTTGATGAAAGATCGAAGGCTGGGCTATTTTTGGGGATGCAATATCCAAGTGAGATTGCTGGTTTGAACAATGCGGATTTTCTAAAAGCCGCAATGAACGCTCATCGTGAGAAACCGATGAAACTTTTCGAATTTTTCGGAAAATTGCAAAGTGCTTATAAGGAAATGGATATTCCTTTTGAGATGAGCAAACGCAATTTGAACGAAGGGTTTTCTGGTGGCGAGAAAAAAAGAAATGAAATTTTACAAATGAGACTTCTCGCACCGAAGATTGCTATGCTTGATGAAATTGATTCTGGCCTTGATGTTGATGCGATGCAAATCGTTGCTGAATCAATCAGAAAGCAACAAAATGATGAAACTGGTTTTTTGATTATTTCGCATTATGCTCGATTGTATAGCATGATTAATCCATCCAAGGCTGCCGTGCTAATCAATGGCAGAATCGCTACCGTTGGCGGTCCTGAATTGATTGAAAGAATTGACCACGAAGGATACGAATGGATTCATCGCGAACTCGGAATTAGCATTGAAAAAGAAACGAATGCCCCAATGAACAACGTTAGCATTGGAGTATGCGCGACTAGGGAAGCTACAAATGGAAAAAAATAGTTTGTCTTATATCGATAATCTCCCATCTTCTTTAGAATTAACTGTCAAAGAGGGAGAAAACTTGCATCTTGAATTGTCCACTTTTTCAAAATTAGGAAATATCAAAATTCATGCCTCTGTTTTTAAAAATGGATATTTAGATGCGGCTTTTGCGGACTTTTCAAGTGATGACGGAAAAGTTGAAATTGAAATTGATTTGCTTGAAGAAGGCGCTGAGGCCACCTGGAATCTTGCGTCATTAGCAAAAGGAAAAGAAAAAAAGATATTTGTTCCATCCGTTTATCACAAAGCACCCCACACCAAAGCATTGGTGAAGAATTATGGGATCAACCGCGACGAATCTCATCTATATTTCTTGGGTGAGTCCGTTATTCCGCACGGAAGCATCAAAGCTAACACTCGACAAGAAGCGAAGATTATCGTCTTTGATCCGAATTGCGTCGGAAAAGCTTCACCGGTCCTCAAGATTTCTGAGAATGATGTTGAAGCGAGCCATGGTGCCGCATTAGGGAGATTAAACGATGAACATCTTTTCTATTTGATGAGTAGGGGTTTATCAAAAGAAAATGCCAAACGTTTGATTACGCTTGGTTATTTAAAACCCATCGAAGATCATTTTAATGATGAATTTATCAAAGAAAAGATTGATAAAGCAATTGAGGGAGGCATTTGATATGTTTGACGTAAAAAAAGTTCGCCAAGATTTTCCAATGCTTCGGAATAATTTAACGATGCAAGGCAAACCGCTGATTTGGTTGGATAATGCCTCGACGACTTTTAAACCTGATTGTGTTCGCAAGGCCGTTGACGAATATTACTTGTCGGAAACCAGCAATAGTCACCGCGGCGATTATGATTTATGCGCGAATATGGATAATAAAATCCTTGAAGCAAGGGAAACCATTGCCAGTTTTATCAACTCAAAGCCTGAAGAAGTCGTCTTTACGAGCGGAACGACCAATTCTTTGAATTTAGTAGCTTTTGGATATGGGGCTAAATTCTTAAAAGAGGGAGACGAGATTTTAATTACGGAAGCGGAACACGCCTCAAACGTTCTTCCTTGGTATAAGGTTCACGAAATGACCGGAGCGGCGGTTAAGTTTATTCCATTAGACGAAGAAGGAAGACTTACACCAGAAAATCTCCGCAAAACCATAACAAAAAATACGAAAATCGTTTCAGTTGCCGCTGTTACAAATGTGCTTGGATACATTGCTCCTATTAAAGAAATAGCTAAGATTTGCCATGAATTTGGCGCTATTTTGGTCTGCGATGGCGCGCAATCCGTCCCTCACATCAAAACGGATGTAAAAGATCTTGATTGCGATTTTCTTGCTTTTAGCGGGCACAAACTTTGTGGGCCTACTGGAATCGGCGTTTTATACGGAAAGTTCGATTTGCTTTGCAAGATGGATCCATTTATGACTGGCGGCGGAATGAACGCTAAATTCGACCTATGCGGTGATGTCGCTTATCTAGAACCTCCTCTTCGTTTTGAGGCTGGAACTCAAAATATCGAAGGAATTTTAGGACTGAAAGCCGCAATCGATTATTTGAATTCTATTGGGATGAACAATATTGAAGCGTATGAAGCGGAACTTAAGAAATATGCCGTTCAAGAATTAGAGAAAACCGGCAATGCGATTATCTACAATCCTAAAAGCGAAGCCGGTATTGTCACTTTCAATATCAAAGATGTCTTTGCCCAAGATGCGGCTACTTTCCTAAATAGTCGTGGAATAGCTTGCAGAAGCGGCCAACATTGCGCGAAGATTCTTATCGATTTTTTAAAGACTGTCGCCACCGTTAGGGCTTCCTTTTATTTTTATACCACGAAAGAAGATATTGACGAACTTGTTGATGCCGTTCGCCATGGAAAGGAGTTTTTAGATGCCTACTTCCTTTGATTTAACGCCATCCATGATGAGAGAGATCATCATGGATCATTACACTTCTCCCGCCCATAAAGGGACTCCAAGCGGAGAAGGATATGACAAAATTCACACCGATTCCGTTAACTGCATCGATGATTTTGATGTTTACGTTAAATCGGAAAATGGTGTTATCGTCGATGCTTTATGGGATGGTGTTGCCTGCACAATCTCTAGTTCAAGCACGGATATTTTGTGTGAACAGGTCATAGGACTTGATTCTCAGAAAGCTCATTACATGATTGAGCAATATCTTAATATGATTGAAGAAAAACCATATGATGATTCTGTGCTGAATGAAGCTTTGGTTTTCGTTAATACTGGCAAACAAGCCGCCAGAATCCATTGTGCGACGATGGGTTGGACAGCCTTGGATGAGCTGTTAAAAAAAGAGGAGGAAAAATAATATGGCAGACACAAAATTCCTCGATGATCAATATAAATATGATTTTAAGACAGATGCGGAAGTTCTTTTCACTACCGGTGAAGGACTAAACGATGACGTGGTCAAAGCTATTTCTAAGCAAAAGCATGAACCAGATTGGATGTTAGAATTTCGCTTAAAAGCTTTGCATACCTTCCAAAAAATGCCTCTTCCAAGCTATGGACCTGATTTACAATTTTTAGATTTTGACCATTATACCTATTTCACTAGGGTTTCTAATGCTGAGAGCAAGGATTGGAAGGAAGTTCCTGATGCGGTTAAAAATACTTTCAATAAATTAGGCATTCCTGAAGCTGAGCAAAAATTTTTAGCTGGTGTTACCACTCAATATGAGTCAGAGGTCGTTTACCATAACATGCTAAAAGAAGTGGAAGAAAAAGGTGTTATTTTCTTGTCCACTGATATGGGTTTGCAGCTTTATCCGGAATTGTTTAAAAAATATTTTGGGACCGTTGTTCCAATTGCCGATAACAAATTCAGTGCCTTAAATGGCGCTGTTTGGAGCGGAGGCTCTTTCATTTACGTCCCAAAGGGCGTAAAACTAGAAAAACCATTGCAGTCTTATTTTAGGATCAATAATGAAAAAACAGGTCAATTTGAGCGCACTTTGATTATTTGTGATGAAGGCAGCGATATCCATTATATCGAAGGGTGCACCGCCCCTGTTTATAGCAAGGAGTCTTTGCACAGCGGCGTTGTTGAAATCGTAGTTTTAAAAGGGGCACATTGCCGTTATAGCACCGTTCAAAACTGGAGCAGCAACATCGTGAATTTGGTCACTCAAAGAGCGAAAGTCGGGGAAGATGGCTTCATGGAATGGGTCGATGGCAATATCGGGTCAATGAGAAACATGAAATACCCTGCTTGCATTTTGGAAGGCGATGGCGCTAAAGGCAGCGCGATTTCCATTGCCGTGGGTGGCAAAAATCAATTTCAAGACAATGGTGCAAGAATGATTCACATTGGGAAAAATACCTCATCGACGATTATTTCCAAATCAATTTGCAAGAATGGCGGCACAGCCAATTATCGCGGAACTGTCCGCATCATGCCTAGCGCCGAAGGGTCATATGCTCACGAAGAATGTGATACTTTGATGCTCGATAATTTCTCACATTCTGATACCATTCCAAAGAATGAGGTCTTGAATTCTTCTTCAACCTTGGAGCATGAGGCCACTGTGTCTAAGATTAACGAAGACGAACTTTTCTATTTGATGAGCAGGGGGATCAGCGAAGCCGACGCCACCCAGATGATTGTCATGGGATTTATCGAACCGTTTTCCAAGGAACTTCCGATGGAATATGCCGTCGAACTTAATCAGCTCATCAAACTCGATATGTCCGACTCAATAGGCTAATATGGAATACGATGTTATTGTTGTAGGCGGTGGACATGCCGGTGTGGAAGCGTCTTTGGCTTCCGCCCATTTGGGATTAAAAACCCTTTTGATTACTTTAAATAAAAAAATGATTGCCAATATGCCATGCAATCCTCATATCGGCGGCAGCGCGAAAGGGATAGTCGTTCGCGAAATCGATGCTTTGGGCGGCTTTATGGGAATCGCTGCCGATCACCATCCTTTGCAAATCAAAATGTTGAATACCGGCAAAGGCCCAGGCGTCCAATGTTTGCGGGCTCAAGAGGATAAAGCCGGATATCCTTCTTTTGTTCAAAGCGTTGTTCTGAATACGCCTAATCTTGATGTTTTGGAAGATGAAGTCAAAGGCATATTGCATAACGATGACACAGTTTTTGGCGTAAAGCTCTCCAATGGGCAAGAAATCATTTCCAAAGCGACTATCATCACAACCGGAACTTATATGGATAGTTCCACAATCACCGGTCAGGAGATAAAAAGCGCTGGCCCTGATGGAGAGAAAGCCAGCATTGGCTTAAGCGACGCTTTAAGAGAAATGGGGATTGAGCTTTTTAGATTAAAAACAGGGACTCCGCCTCGTTTGGATAAAAACACCATTGATTTCTCCAAAGGCGTTATTCAACCCGGCATGGATGGTGAATTGGCCTTTTCTTATGATACGAAAACCTTTACTCCGTTAGATAAGCAATTGCCATGCTATTTGATTTATACCACTGCCGAAACATTGCATATGATTGAAAGAAATCATGAGAAAAGCGCTGTCTTAAATGGCACTATCAAAGGCATTGGCCCGCGTTATTGCCCTTCGATTGAAAGCAAGGTTGTTCGCTTTGCCGATAAAGAAAGACATCAACTTTTCTTAGAACCTGAATTCGAAAATGGGGATAGCATCTATCTTCAAGGTTTTTCGAATGGCTTCCCAAAAGACATACAAGAAGAACTTGTTCACACTTTGCCAGGCTGCGAAAATGCGAAACTATTAAAATATGCCTATCAAATTGAATATGATGCCATAAAACCTTTGCAATTCGACTCCACTTTAAAGGTGAAAAAATACAAAGGGCTATATGGCGCTGGCCAAATTTGTGGCACGAGTGGCTATGAAGAAGCGGCTGCCTTGGGCTTATTGGCGGGTATAAACGCTTCATTAACAATCTTGGACAAAGATCCTCTTATTTTGAGGAGAGACGAGAGCTATATCGGTGTGATGATCGATGACTTAGTAACCAAAGGGACCGAGGAGCCATATCGCTTAATGTCTTCAAGAGCGGAGTATCGTCTTTTATTAAGGCATGATAATGCCGATAAACGTTTGATGGAGCATGGCCATGAAATCGGTTTGCTTTCCGAAAGAAGATATAATGAATTTTTAGAGAAATACAGAAGAATCGATGAAGCAATCGCTTTATTGGACAATACCGTAGATAGACGTGATGAGTGCAATGAAATGCTTTCCTCAAAAGGTTTCAAAGACACAAAAATCGGACACCGCGGATTGGAGCTTCTAAAACGTCCTGGGTTAGGCTATAAAGATATCGCCCCTTTCATGAGCGTGCTCGACAAGTTTTCATTTGACGAAGCCTCGATTCTATCCTTAGAAACAAAAGTAAAATATGAGGGCTATATTCAAAAAGAGATAAGAGATGCCCGCAACGCCGCGAAGCTAGACTACATTAAGCTTCCTACAGATATCGATTACCAAACCGTTGATGGATTGGCTTTGGAAGCTAGAGGCAAACTAAATGAGGTTATGCCAAGAACCCTAGGGCAAGCCAGTCGTATCAGCGGAGTTAACCCAAGTGACATTTCTATTTTGATCTTGTTGCTGAGAAAGAGAGGAATATTATGAACTACGATACCTTACAAAAAGATTTCGCTTTAACTGATGCTCAAATCGAACAATTCAAACTCTATTCTTCTCTTTTAAAAGAATGGAACGAAAAGATGAATTTAACTGCGATTACTAGAGAAGAAGAAATCGTCGAAAAACATTTCTATGATTCATTAATCCCTACAAAAAGCCAATATTTTGTTGGAAAAACGATTTTAGATGTTGGCACTGGAGCAGGTTTTCCAGGCATGGTTTTCGCTATTGCCTTCCCAGATAAAAAAATCACTTTAGTGGATGCTACGGCTAAAAAATGCTTGTTCCTAAACGAAGTCGCGAAAAAACTTAATCTCAATAACGTCAATATCGTCAATAAGAGAGCTGAGGATTTAAATGACCGCGAACATTTTGATTTAGTCACGGCCAGAGCGGTCGCGGCTTTGCCGATTTTGTTAGAGATAACTACGCCATTTGCTAGAGTGCATGGCCGCGTTTTGGCGATGCGTGGAGAAAAAGGAGAAGAGGAACTCTCTCTTTCTCACCGCGCCATTACTTTGTTAGATTTGCACTTGCTTGAAAAGAATATCGATGAACTTCCTTCAAAAAGCGGAAAGCGCATAAACATCTTTTTCGAAAAAGGAGTTAAGACTGAGAAAAAATACCCCCGTGATTGGGCTAGCATTCACGCGCACCCTCTTTAATAGTGAAGCATATTCAAAGCGTTTACGAATATGCTAAAATCTTAGTATGCCAATTATTTCGATCGCTAATCAAAAAGGCGGAGTTGGAAAAACTACTACCGCCATTAACTTGTCTGCCTCTTTGGCGAAAACCAAAAAGGTTCTTTTGATTGATATGGATCCTCAAGGCAATGCTGGAAGAGGACTAGGCATTGATATTAACGCTTTGAAATGCAGCGTTCACGATGCGTTGCTGAACAAATGTTTGATCGAAAAAGCGATAACGCCCTCTTCAATCGATGGCTTAGACGTTTTGCCAAGCAATCTCCGCTTGGCTTCTTTGGATGCCGATACTCAGGAAAACGGAATTTCTGATGCGTTTTATTTGCTAAAAAACGCGATTTCCAAACTAAATATTTCTTACGATTACATCATCATTGATTGTCCGCCTTCGCTCGGGCTTCTTTCTATCAATAGTTTAGTGGCATCCACTTCTGTTGTAATCCCGGTGCAATGCGAATATTTTGCAATGGAAGCCGTCGCGGCGATATTGTCTTCGATTAGAAACATCAAAAACTCTTATAATCCGTCATTGCGTATCGAGGGATTTCTTTTGACGATGTATGATGCCAGGGCATCTTTGTGCACGGAAGTCGCGCAGCAAGTCCGCGGCCTTTTCAAAGAGAATACTTTTTCGACGGTAATACCAAGGAACATCTCTCTTCCAGAAGCTAGTGCTAGAGGAGTGCCGGTTTCAAGCTTCCGGCCAACGAGCCAAGGATCCACTGCCTACAATTCTTTTGCTAAGGAAATACTGTATAACCATGAGCAAGATTAAAAAGCCGATAATGCAGGCATCTTTGAATGACCTTGTAAAAAAATTCTCCGAAAACGATGTCATCGCTAGAATGGAAAAAGAATATCAGTCCAAAGGCGGCAATAACGTTGCTTTGGCCCTTATTGACGATAATTCTTTTGTCAAAAAAGTCAGAATACCTGAAGAATCGATTGATCGTATCGCAAACGGCATTCTTGAGAGAGGTTTGTTCAATCCTTTGGTAGTAAGGCCAAGCGGCTCTCATTACGAATTGATTCTTGGTAGACGCCGATACTTTGGCGCTAAGAAAATCGGCTTAAAGGAAGTTCCTGTGATTAAAGTCGATGCTAAAGACGAAGAGACCCTTCTTATGCTTTTAGCGGATAATCGCGATCAAAGAGAGGCCAATATCGTCGAAATGGCGTTACTTTACGAGGCTTTGTCAAAACGTTTTTCCTATAGCCAAAACACATTGGCTTCTTTGTCTCATCAATCTCGTAGCCAAGTGACTAACACAATGCGTTTGCTTTCCTTGCCAGAAAAAGTTCTTAACGAAGTCAGCGAAGGCCTTTTGTCGTATGGCCATGCCAGGGCCATTTTGTCTTGTTCGGATGAAGAAATCGAAAATATCGTAAAACGAATCCATGACGAAAAACTCTCAGTCCGAGAAACCGAGGAATTGGCTAGACAATATAATGCAAGATGCCCAAACGCTTATGAAGATAAAGTCGATTTGGTGAAAAAGAAAACCGGTGCCACTAGCTTCATTGAAAGAAAACGTTCCTTCACCTTGGAATTCCCTAATGAAGATGAGAAAAATGCTTTTTTAGAAAAGGTCATCAAAAATGAAAATCAATGAATGTTTATACTCTTTAACCATCTATCCAAAGAATGACGGCAAAGGCAATTCTGCCGTCACTATTTCCTATTTCTCTTCCGGCTTATTCGTTTTTGCTGAATCGGAAGCCTTTTGTTTAAATGACAAGATTCGGTTAGATGGCGCTTTTTCCGTTAATGATCTTGAGCATAAAAAAGCTATTGAAAGCTTCATTAAGGAAGGGAGAAACGTCTTATCTAAGGCGCCTACTGATCTTAAAATGCCTGCAAAAGGCCCTTGCAGTGAATATTTTTTGTCCTTTGGCAATGCCCTTTACCATGGAAATTTGATTTTTACCGACAAAAATATTTTGGATAGCTTGACTGGAAAAGATTATGAATTGGCTGCTTGGAACAATGTCGTTGTTAAGTTCACCGAAAGACTAGGCAATTTCACCACTAATAAGGAAATAGATGGCTCTCTTGTGACGACGACCTCTTATTTGACATTTATTAAAAACCCTTCGAGATTTCTTCTTTCAAAGGCCTATGATTTTTTAGGAAGTTCATATCACGCTATGAACTTGGATATGGCTTTGAAAAAGGCTATAAAGTTATCTTACGAAAACAAAACATTGCCTGATGGAGCAAGCTACTCATATCTTTTTAACCTCTATAGGATGGAAGGACTTAAGCTTTTGACGTTGCCAAAAAAACTTTTTGAAAAGGAATATACCTATTTGGTGTCTGAGGCGATGACTATCTTACGCAATTCCACTTTTGCTCACTGCGCCTATGTTTTGGACTTGTATTTCTTGATGGCTTTATTGATGCAAAATGTAATAGTCGATGAGAAATCCATCGCTTTGCTACATGCCCCAATCTCTCCTATGGAACTTAAAGATCGGTATGGGGGATTAGGCAAGACGGCTTATTATAAATATGTTTCCTACATGAATAAAAAGGATAAAAATTCCCCGATTTATAACTTCCTTTTAGGCCTTTTAGGCGTGAGGGAAGAAAACGAAACTAATGATAGAATTCAAATTCGTTGCGCTTAGAGTGGAATTCCTTTGCTAATGATATATAATTGAGGCACTTCAGGGTGACGAGAATTACGTCAACTGGCGGTTATAGCCCGCGAGCTCAACAAGGGTTGAGCATGAACTGGTGAAAATCCAGTGCCAACGGTATAGTCCGGATGGTAGAAGTGGATTTTAGATACCATTGCCTCCCCTGAAGCGGAGGCTTTTTATGTATAATGACTATCCCTATCTTTTTTTGGGTTTCTTGGTTGTTTTGGCTGTCGCCTATTATGTTTACTTAAAAAAAGTTTTTGCTTTCAATATCGTAGAAGGCGGAAATAAAAGCCGTTTGGTTGCCAGGGTAGGTGTTTTTTCGGCATTAAGCGCAATTCTTTATATTGTACCGATTTTCCAAATTAAATTGGTCTTTTTGCCATCGTTTTTAGAATTGCATTTCGATGAAATACCATTGTTTATCGTCGGTTTTGCCTACGGCCCCTTATCAGCTTTCTTGGCGATTATGATTAAAACAATTATTAAAATGCCTTTTACTTCGACTTTATGCGTTGGCGAATTAGCGGATTTTGTTTATTCTGTTTGCTTTGTTGTCCCAGCCGCATATATTTATCAAAAAAATCGGAACTTGAATGGAGTTTTTAAAGGATTTGTTCTTTCTAGCGTTATCCAACTAATCGTGAGCCTTATTTCCAATATATACGTTATGCTTCCGTTTTATATGAATGTGATGGGCCTACCTTATGATTTGATTTTGAGCTGGTGCAAGGCCGCAAACCCAAACATCAATAACCTTGAATGGGGGTATGGCCTTCTTTGCGTCCTTCCTTTGAATCTCATTAAAAACGCGATTGTTATTGTGGTGACTTTCTTTGTTTACCGCCATATTCATGTCTTTTTAAGAATCAATAACTCCGCAGAAAGCCTATAAAAAAGAAAAAACCTCTTAAAAAGAGGCTCTTTTTGTCGCAAGATTAGCCTTCGACAATTGCGCCTACTGGGCAATTGGCAATCGCTTCGTCGACCGCGCTTTCGTCATCAACTGGTCCAGCGACGGCTTTTCCATCGTCATTGAAATTAAAGACGCTTGGGACGGTGCCGACACAAAGTCCACAGCCAATGCACAAATCGGTGTTGACGGTAACCTTTTTAGCCATTTTTGTTCCTCCTAGAACATTGGCTTATTATAAATTTTTGTAGATATTTCTTCAATGAATAAACGTCTTTAGTTTCTTTATGGAGTTTTAATGGTTAAAATAAAGGCGTATGGAAACCAGGGTCAAGAAATGGGCACATTATCGGAAGAGGATCGAAAGATCTTCTTTTTCTGGTTTTAGAAAGAAACGCAAAAGCGATCCCCGACTTCCACAAGAAGAAGATGCGGTTAAGAAAGCCAGACTTTCTAAGAACGCGGTTAATTATGTCTCTATCGGCGGGAAAAATTACCACGGCTTCACATTTCAGGAATTTCAAACTAGGAAAAAAATATTTTTCCTATTAAAATTCTTCGTTGTCTTTGCGCTTGTTGCGGCTTTGACGATACTTTATTTCCATTGGGTAAAAGGTTAATTTATGAAAAACATCGCTATCGCTATTGACGGTCCTGCCGCGGCAGGAAAAAGCACGGTCGCTAAAAAGGTGGCCTCTTTGTTTGGCTTTACATATATTGACACCGGCGCGATGTATCGTGCTGTTACTTTCGCTGTCATAAATGATGGCTTAGACCCAAAAAATGAAAACGATGCTTTGAAAATTTTGCCAAACATCAAAATTGATTTATTGCCAAATGGCAAAGTCATTTGCAATGAAATAGATGTCACGAAAGTCATTCGCGAAAAACTTGTTAGCGATAACGTCAGCTATATTGCCGCTATGAAACCGGTTCGTCTTGCTCTTATCGAAATGCAAAGGAATCTCGCTAATTCAAAATCCGTAGTCATGGATGGCCGCGATATCGGAAGCTATGTCTTGCCTAATGCCGACGTCAAGATTTTTCAAGTCGCAAGCGTGGAGGCAAGAGCAAAACGGCGTTATGAAGAAAATTTGGCGAAAGGAATTCCAACTAGTTTAAAAGAAGTCGAAGAGAACCTAAGAGAAAGAGACCGCATTGATTCCGGCAGGGAATTTGACCCCCTATGCGCCGCCGAAGATAGCATTCGTCTCGACACCTCGAATATGAATATCGATGAATCAGTGCAAGCCGTCATCGATATAGTCAAAGAAAAGACTGGATTGGAGCCATTATGTCATTAGGAACTTTAGCAGTTGTCGGAGCCCCTAGCGTTGGCAAAAGCACTCTTTTCAATCGTATTGTCGGGGAAAGAAAGGCTATTGTTGAGCCGACCCGCGGGATTACCCGCGATCGTTTGTATAGCAAAGCCACTTGGCTGACCAGAGAATTCACGGTAATCGATACAGGCGGCATTCAAATTCAAAATGCGCCATTTCAAGAAGAGATAAGGGCCCAAGTGGAAATCGCCATCCAAGAGGCTGATCTGATTTTGTTTGTCGTTGATGGGAAAATGGGACTATCTGGCGATGATAGGTATATCGCTAAATTGCTTTATGGCTCAAAGAAGAAAGTTCTTTTGACTGTCAATAAAATTGATAATATTCAGGAAATTGCCAACCAAAGCGAATTCTATCGTTTGGGTTTTGGCGAACCGTTTGCCGTTTCTGGAGCGCATGGTATCGGCATTGGTGATCTTCTTGACGCCGTAATCAAGCTTTTGCCAGAGAAAGAGGACAATCCTTATGGTGAGGCCATAACCTTTTCTCTTATTGGCCGTCCTAATGTCGGAAAGTCTTCTCTTTCCAACCGCCTTATAGGTAAGACTCGCACGATTGTTTCCGATATTGCCGGGACCACTCGCGATTCTATTGATACTCCCTTTACTAGCAATGGGAAAAATTATGTTGTCGTTGATACGGCCGGTTTAGTGAAACGCGGCCGTATTTATGAAGCGATTGATAAATATGCCGCCTTAAGAGCGATGGAAGCCATTGATAGAAGCGAAGTGGTTTTATTGCTTGTCGATGGCTCTACAGGTCTTATTGAACAAGATGCTCACGTTGTCGGATATGCTATTGAAAGGAAAAAAGCCATTGTCGTTTTGGTTAATAAATGGGATGTCAATAAGCATACCCAAAATGACGCCTCTGAATTTACCAAAAACTTTCGCAACACCTTTAAATTCCTCGATTATGCCCCAATACTTTTTATCAGTGCGAAAACCGGTAAAGGAGTTGAAAAGATTTTGCCTGCCATCGATAATGCCTACGAAGGATATCACCGTCGAATCCCAACTCCTGTTCTTAACAAAATAATCGCTGATGCCCAAGCGATGAACCCCACTCCGAATTTCAATCATGGGCGGTTAAAAATCGTTTTTGCAAATCAAGTAAAAACATGTCCTCCAACTTTTGTTATGTTCTGCAATAACCCGGATTACGCCCATTTTTCCTATACTCGTTATTTGGATAATAGACTTAGAGAATCATTTACTTTTGATGGATCTCCAATCGATATTGTCTATAGAATGCGGAAATAATCGTAAAAAAATTAAGAATGTTTTTATGCTTATTTTGTTCAAAAACGAGCATTCTTACTATATTTTTTATGAAAAAAACATTCGATGATTACTATATTTTTTTGAGTTTAATGGATTATTTTCTCTTTATTTTTCATTTGAAAATGATTGTAAGGGCTTTCAAAAAGTTTGCCTTTGGAAAAATAAAAGTTTGCAAAAATGTAGATGCTATGCTAATTTAAGGTCATATTTAGCAAAGGAGTTAACCATGAATAAAGCTGAATTAGCGTTAGCAGTTGCCGAAAAAGCCGAGATCACCAAGGGTGATGCCCAAGCCGCGATTGATGCTGTTTTCGGAATCATCGAAGCGGAACTCGTCAAAGGAAATGAAGTCAAGGTTTCCGGATTTGGCATTTTCTCCAAGAAAGAAAGAGCCGCCCGTGAAGGAACCAATCCTTCTACCCAAGAAAAGATCACTATTCCTGCTAGCTCTTCCGTTAGCTTCAAAGTAAGCAAAACCCTCAAAGATAAGCTTAATTAGTTTTATCCAAATGAGAGAAGTTACCCTGAATGATTCAGGGTTTTCTTTTTGCCAATGATAAAGTAATTGAAAGAAGATGCTTTGCTATTTGATATACTATTAATTATGCGTGATATCTACTTTGATGAACTAAAAACTGTCTTTGCGAAGAACAACAAAAAACTTTATATCGTCGGGGGTTCTAGCAGGGATCTTCTACTAGGAAAGGAGTATAGCGATCATGATTTTGTCACTGACGCCACTCCGAGCGAACTTAAGGTTTTTTTAAAAGAAGCAGATTATACTTTTGCTAAGTTTGGTTCCGTCAAAATAAGATTAAATGGGCAAGAAATCGATGTTACCACTCTCCGCGAAGAAGGCGAATATTTGGATTGCCGGCATCCATCTTACATTAAGTTCATTAAGGATTTGGAAACCGATTCTAAAAGAAGAGATTTCACCATTAATGCTATTTATTTGGATGCAGACTATAATGTGATTGATTTTCATGAGGGGTTAAACGATCTTCGTGAAAAAAAGATTAGGTTTATCGGTGATCCGAAAAAACGAATCGAAGAAGACCCATTAAGAATCATGAGAGCTTATCGTTTCGCGAAAACTCTTGGATTCGAAATCGAAGAGAATAGTTTGAGGGCTTTAGAAGAAAGCAAAGATCTCTTGAACAAGCTAAATCCAGCAAAAATTATTGAAGAAAAGAAGAAAGAGAGCCGTTAAAGATGAAAAAAAGTATTTTGAATGCCATTAGTTTCCGATATGCCTTGTTGGATTCCTATAAAAAGCTTAATTTAAGCGAAGAAGAACTCTCGATACTTTTGATGATCGATCATCTTATGGAACAAGGCAATCGCTTCATCAGCGCTGATATGCTTGCTTTGAAAATGAATTATCCCTCTAAGGAAATCGACCACGCTTTAGGCCTTTTGATGGAAAAAGGATTTTATGGTTTTGATACGACTTCTAATGGCTTGCGTTCGTCAATAGAAGGAGCTAAAGAAAAAGCCTATGCTCAATTAAAAAAGACCATCGATTGCGAAAATGCTTCAGTGGTCGACGAAGAAAAAGAGAATATGCTCGCTGAGCTAAACAATCTTTTTGAAACACGATTTGAAAGAACGTTATCGCCTCTAGAAAAGAGCACAATTACAGATTGGGTCAACGCTGGGTTTAAAAAAGAGGACATCAAAGACTCTTTGCTTGATGCTTTGTCTAATGGCAAAAAAAGCATCAAAGCAATCGACCGCCTTTTGAGAGGAAAACAAATCGCCAGCGATTTTGAAAAAGAAGGCTATAGCGCGACTGACTCAAATTGGGACAAAGACATCGAAGAGACTATGGCTTTAGCAAAGAAAATGTGGGGCCAAGATGAATAAAAGGAGCCAAAGGGTTTTAACATTTTTGAAAGAGCGTTACGGAAATGCGAAAACCACGCTCGATTTCTCAAACGAATATGAAGCTTTGGTATCAATTGTTTTAAGCGCGCAAAGCACGGACGTATCCGTTAATAAAGTAACTCCAGCCTTATTTAAAAAATATCCAGATACAAAATCTTTGAAGAATGCAAAATTAAGCGACTTAGAATCAATAATAAAATCTCTTGGTTTATATCATAATAAGGCTAAATCACTGCAAAAGTTGGCTTTATGCATAGAAAACGACTATTTTGGAATAATTCCAACCGACCGAAAAACATTACTAAAATTGCCAGGAGTCGGCGAAAAGGTTGCTGGAGTTTATTTGCTCGAGATTTTTAAAATTCCTGCTATTCCTGTCGATACGCATGTCGGAAGGATTTCAGCGCGGCTAGGCTATACTGAAACGAACGATTTGCCGAAAACAAAAGAAAAGAAACTGGAAAAGGCTTTCCCAAAAGAAGAGTGGATTTTCATTCATCACGCTCTCATTTATTTCGGAAGGGATATTTGCCTAGCTAAGAATCCTAAATGTTTTGAATGCCCGTTAAAAGACATCTGCCATCATTTTAAAAAATGCTCTTCGATTATTGATAAGAAGTCATAGCGTGGTCTATAGCCTTCTTTGACTAAATAGCCGTTATCTTTTATTACGCAATAAGGGATGGATTTTCTCGGCTTATTCAAATAGAAATCGCATATTATCCTAGCGTCAACCAAATAGACTTCGTTTAATGAGGCGAACCGGACTAAGAAAAAAGCAATCCCTTTTTGTTCAATGACGTTTTGCAAATGCCTCACTTGCTGTGGGGCGATATTGTTTAATGGAATCGATGTTTTGCTTTGAGTGCTTTTTGCCTCAAAATCCAAATAACGTCCTTGAAAGACGCCGTTATAATCCGTTGTGCTTTGCTTCTCGAAATAAGCATGAGTTATTTTCATACCATGCTCGTAATCGACCTTTACAACGTTGATTGGCGTAGGACGTTTATAAATCAAAGCTATTTTCTTTTCTAAATAATATTGGTTAGATCTATTGATATCGTCTTCGAAATCCATGCCGCGATTGGCGCTAGAAAAAGAGCGCCTCGCCTTTTTTATTTGTGCCTCTTCCTTTTGGCTCTCCTTGAAGACTGGCTTTGATCTTGGCCCTGGATACTTTATCATTCTAGCGCCTCCTCAACTACACGGTCGAAATCTTCTGGGGACACCGTTTTGCCCTCGTGAAGCATCTCCACCACTTTATTAATAGGCGCTGGCAAGTGCCGCATTCTAAATAACGTTTTTTCGTATTCTTCTCTTACAAGGGCTTTCTTTTTTAAGAAAGCACGATAGAGTTCCATCAAATTATAGGCATCCGCCGCCGCATCGTGGGCTTGTCCTTCGAAGGGAATTTGGAAAAGCCTTAGATAATTTTTAAGAGAGTAGGCATTGCCGTTGTCGTCTTTGATGTAATTGGAGATAAACTGTGAGAAATCCAAATAGTTCTTTTTAATTTGTCTCACGAAATCTATCCCGATATCGCCGTTATAGAAAACACTGCTTTCGAGGATTTTAGTGTCTTGGTTTCCGAACGCCACAAAAATGGCCTTATCATTGAATTTTGCAACATATTTGCGGAATTCGCTGATGGCGGTAGGAAATAATACACCTTCATCATGGAGCTTTTTGTCGGTTATCCCTGTTAATTCGCTGACTAATGGGCCGATTTGGTTTTGCGGTTTCACATAAATTTTAAAAGGCTTGCCGATTTTTTTGACCGACAAATCATCGTGAAGCAAAGCATAATATGCTCCAATTTCTATTACTTCATGGGTAAATTGAGTGCCTTCTAAATCAAAGAAGACCAACACTCTTTTATCGCGAATTGCTTTTCTTAAAGCTTTCATGGGAGTATTCTAGCACGTTTGGTGGCCTTTCATTGAATAAATGAAAGGAAATATCTATAATCTAATAGGTGAATTCTTATGGAAAAGCAAACGAATTTGACTGCAAAAGAAATCTTGAATAAGAAATTTCAAAAGGACGTCAAAGGCTATAACGCCAAAGAGGTTGATGAATTTCTCGATTTGGTGATTTCTGATTACCAGCTTTTTGTGAACGCTCTCCAGGAGAAAGAAACCGAAATCGTCACTTTGCGAAATCAGCTTCATTCCATTCAAAATGGGAATGATGCTTGTGAAGCCGATCTTGTTATGCTCCGCGATAAAATCAAAGACCTTGAGATTGAAAATGCCTCATATAAGAATCGCTTGGAAGGCATAAAACCAAGCGACAGAGTAAGCCAGGAGAACATGGATTTGGTTAAGAAAGTTAACCGCTATGAACAATTCTTTTGGAAAAAAGGCATTACCAAAGACGATGTAGAAAAAGAATTATCCGGCTCGGGCGATGGCTATGCCCAATAAAGCATAGAGGAAAGTCCATGCTCGCACGGTCTGAGATGACCGTAGTGATTATGCTAGGGCAATCAATAACCCTAGGTACGTGGGAGCACGTAACGGCGAAGCAAAATCTCTAGTAGACCTAGCTTCTTAAAGTGCCACAGAGACGAGCTTGATGGCGACATCAAGATGAAACGCGGTAAACCCCATAAGCGAGAAACTCAAATTTGGTAGAGGAAGGAAGGAAGTCGAAATGAAGATGACCTTTCCAGGGAAACCTGAGATTAATATTCGCCCTCGACAGAACATGGCTTATAGAGCCGGATACTCATTCTATTGATTAAAGAAGGAAACAACATGAATTTACCTACCAAGATTACTTTCTCAAGAATCGCCTTAGTCGTGGCTATGCTTTTGTTTTTATTGGTTTTGGGTTTTATACCGAATTTACCAGTTATATATATCGGCAATGAACAATATGGCGTGACTTTGTACTATTTAATCACTTTTTGTGTCTTCGTGATCGCGGCATCTACGGATTATCTAGATGGCCATTTGGCAAGAAAGTGGAACCAGGTGACGGATTTAGGCAAATTCTTAGACCCAGTCGCTGATAAGCTTTTGGTGGACTCCCTTTTGATTTTTTTGGTCGTCCCTCATTTCAATGTGAACACTTTGACCATCCCTACCTATTGCGTCATCATCATGATCATCCGTGACTTAGTCGTTGATGCTTTAAGATTTATCGCCGCCGGAAAAGGAAAGGTCCTAGCTGCCAATATTTTTGGAAAAATCAAAACCGTTCTCCAAATGATTGCCATACCTTTAGTATTATTAAACGGTTGGCCATTTTCTTATTTCGACATGAATTTCGGGTATGGAAGAATCGCTTTGATTTTTGTCTATCTGGCAACGCTTGCCTCACTTTTAAGCGGAATCATTTATGTTGCTAGCAATGTTTCCGTCTTAAAAGAGGACAAAAAAGATCAATAATTTAGAAAAACGATTGTGACATGTTTATAAATTAATGGAGGAACCATTTTTATGGCAGAAAACAAAGATGAAGCTTTGCAAGAAGCTTTGAGAAGTATTGAAAAAGTTTATGGCAAAGGGTCGGTTATGCGTTTAGGCGACCACCCAAAAGTAGACGTCGACGTTATTCCTACAGGGAGTTTGGTTTTAGACCAAGCCTTAGGCGTTGGCGGATATCCAAAAGGAAGAATCGTTGAAATATATGGACCTGAAAGCAGTGGCAAGACCACCTTGGCGCTAGAGGCCGTAGCCGAGGCTCAAAAGAAAGGCGGAAGAGCCGCTTACATTGATGCCGAGCACGCTATCGATCCTGACTATGCCGAAAAATTGGGCGTAGACATAGATGAGCTGATTCTTAGCCAGCCTGATAGTGGCGAACAGGCGCTTGAGATTGTGGAAATGTTGGCGCAATCCGGTGCGATTGACATTATCGTCGTTGACTCTGTCGCAGCCTTGGTCCCTCAAGCGGAATTAGATGGCGTTATGTCTGACAACCAAGTCGGTTTACAAGCAAGACTTATGTCCAAGGCAATGCGCAAACTCGCCGGGGTTTTGGACAAGACCAATTGCTTAGTTATCTTCATTAACCAAATTCGTGAAAAAGTCGGAGTTATGTACGGGAATCCAGAGACGACGACTGGCGGAAGAGCCCTTAAATTCTATGCGACTATTCGTTTGGATATCAGAAGAGCAGACGCCATCAAAAATGGTAAAGACATCGTTGGCAACACCGTTAAAGTAAAGGTTGTCAAAAACAAAGTCGCTGCCCCTTTTAAGAGTTGCGTTCTGGAAATTATGTATGGACAAGGTCTTACTAAAGAAGGCGAACTTCTTGAATTAGGCACTGAGCTTAACATTTTCCAAAAAACCGGCAGTTGGTTTATCTATAATGGCGAAAAAATCGGAAATGGGAAAGACGCCGCGACCAATTATTTGAAACTCCATCCTGAATTCGTGTCTGAATTAGAAAAAACGATCCGCGAAAAACTAAAAAATGGAGAAGTCGTTTCCGAAGAAGAATAAATATTAAGGGCTTTGTAAAGCCCTTTTTCATTTTTTATCGGAAAAGAATTGTTAACTTGTAGCGTCGAAGATAAATCATTGATACAATATAGAAGTACCTGCAAAGGTACTCACCATTTCGATGGTTGTGAATTTGACCTCTTGGCGAAAGCCATTCAATAAAGAAGTACACCTCATAATCTTTTGTTTGGATTGAGTTCCTTGCCGGACTTATTTTAGGAGTTAACCATGTCTTTTGTTTTACCTACATTAGTGGGCTCTTCACTTCCAACTTGGGCTTGGATCATTATTTTATGCGTCGTAGCCCTTATCGCCGGAGGTGTTCAGATTTTCGTTTTCTTTTTCGTTCCAAAATTCAAAAAGAATAACGCCAATGCCCAAGCCAAGCAAATTCTTCGTGATGCTGAAATCAAAGCTGAAAGAATTGCCAAAAACGCTGAATTAGATGCTAAGCAAACCGCTTTCGAATCTAAACAGCAAGCGCAACAAGAAATCCGCGAGATGAAACAAGAAATCTTAGCGGAACAAGCCAAATTAGATGGACGCGAAGAATCCATCAATCGTCGTGACAACCAATTGATTCAAAAAGAAAATGAATTGGATCGCCGCAACGATATTCTTTCTAATAAGATTGCCGAATGCGATAAGAAGGCGGCCGATTACGATGCGAAAATCGATTCTATTCTTAAAGAACTAGAAAAGGTCGCTGGAATGTCAACCAAAGAAGCCCATGATGAAATCATGGCTCGTGTCGAAAGCAAGATGAGCAGCGAAATCGCCGCTTATATCAAAAATCAAGAAGATGAAGCGCGTGAAACCGCTCAAGCCAAAAGCGCTGATTTATTGGCCCTTGCTTGCGCTAAATACGCTCAAGAAGTCACTACGGAGAAAACCGTTTCTGTCGTCTCGCTTCCAAATGATGATATGAAAGGTAGAATCATCGGTAGAGAAGGTAGAAACATTCGTATCATCGAACAAACCTTGGGAGTCGATATCGTCATTGATGACACCCCTGAAGTCATCACCGTTTCATGCTTTGATCCGATCAGAAGAGAAATCGCCAAGCGTTCCTTGGAATTTTTAGTTAAGGATGGTCGTATCCAACCTGGCCGCATCGAAGAAGTCGCCGCTCGTTGCAAACGTGACCTCGAGGCGGAAACTCAAAAAGCCGGGGAAGAAGCCGCTTTCCGTTTAGGATTACCAAAAATTAACAAGGAATTGCTTGGATATTTAGGAAAGCTTAAATATCGCACCAGTTATGGCCAAAACGCTTTGGATCACTCAATGGAAGTTGCTTATTTAACTGGCATTATGGCAGCTGAACTTGGCCAAAATCAATTGATGGCCCGTCGTGCCGGATTATTGCATGATATTGGCAAAGCCGTTGATTTTGAACAAGAAGGAAGCCATGTTCAATTAGGCGTCCAATTGGCGAAGAAATTTGGCGAACCAGAGGTTGTCATCAATTCGATTGCTTCTCACCATGGCGATACTGAGGCCAATAGTGTCATCGCACATTTAGTTTGCGCCGCTGATACTTTATCTGCCGCACGCCCAGGTGCCCGTAGCGAAACTCTCGAAACTTATATTAAACGCGTTGAACAACTTGAGAATATCGCCAAATCATTCGAAGGCGTTCAACAGGCTTTCGCTATGCAAGCTGGCCGAGAGGTTCGTGTTATGGTTATGCCTGACAAAGTCGATGACGCTATGGCCACTAAAATGGCGATGGAAATTCGTGAGAAAATCGAAAACGAAGCCGTATATCCAGGCACTGTAAAAGTCAGCGTTATTCGTGAATACAAAGCTGTTGAGACAGCCAAATAAAATGCGTATTCTCTTCTTTGGCGACATTGTAGGGGAATTAGGAAGGTCCGCTCTTGGGCGGGCTCTTCCACTTTTAAGACGCAAATATTCGCCGGATTTCGTCATTGCTAATGGGGAAAATGCCTCACATGGTCATGGGCTCAATGAATCCCATTATCGCTTTTTAAAAAACATTGGGATTGATTGCCTAACTCTGGGGAATCATTATCACGATAAAGTGGCGATAGATGATTTCATTGACGAAACCGATGATTTGGTTAGACCACTAAATCTTCTCAATTATTCTTTAGGGAGTGGTTCGCTCACTTTCGATGTCAATGGGATTGTGGTCAGAGTTACAAACATTCTTGGCGAAGCCTTTATGAACGAGAAAGTGAGATCCCCAATCGAGACAATGGAAGAATTGCTCAAGAGAGATGATGAACCTTGTATCCATATTGTGGACTACCATGGGGAATCTACGAGCGAGAAACAAATTTTTGGATATTATTTCGATGGGAGAGTCTCTGCGATTTTAGGGACACACACTCACGTTCAGACAAACGATATGCATGTTTTGCCTTATGGGAGTGCTTTCGTGAGCGATGTTGGGATGTGCGGGGAACTCGATTCGGTTATTGGGTTTGTCTCCGATTCGGTTATCGACAAAATAGTTTTTGGGAAGAAAGAACCATTTCAATTGTCGAAGCATGGAACCGCCGTTGTTAGTGGTGCCATAATGGATTTTGATGAAGAAAGCTATTTGTGCAAATCCATCAGTCCTATTTATTTAAGGGAGGAAAATTTATGAAGTCAGAGCTTCGTTCTACTGCATCTTTAAAAGACGCTAGAAACCGCAGGGATGCTGCAAAATATATCATTGATGATTCTGTTATCTCTCCTGAATTGAAGAAATTTGCCACAGGGAAATATTTTTTCATCAAAACATTTGGCTGCCAAGCCAATATCCGTGATGAGGAAGTCATGGCTGGATATTTAGCAAGAGCTGGCTTCGAGAGAACAATTGAACCTTCCAAAGCAGACATTGCCATTATCAATACTTGCGCAGTCAGAGAAAACGCCGAGGATAAAGTCTATGGCGAGATAGGTTCTTTCAAAGCCAATTATGCTAAAAACAAATCTTTCATTTTGGCCGTGTGCGGCTGCATGATGCAAGAAGAAAAGGTCGCGGAATCTTTAACGAAAACCTATCCTTATGTGTCTTTGGTTTTCGGCACCCACAATATTTCCAAATTGCCCTCTTTATTAACCGACGTTATCAAGAAAAAGAAAAGATTGATTGATGTTAATAGTTTCCAAGGCGAAGTCGTCGAAGGTTTGCCTTCCGTTCGCATGAACGATTACGAAGCGTATGTCAATATTGCTTATGGCTGTGATAAATTCTGCACCTATTGCATTGTTCCTTATACTAGGGGCAAGGAGAGAAGCCGCCACCAAGAAGACATCATAAAGGAGTGCAAAGAGTTAGTTGAAGATGGCTATAAGCAAATCACTTTATTGGGGCAAAACGTTGATAGCTACGGCTTAGATCTTAATGATGGCACCTGTTTTGCGGGATTATTAGAGGAAGTTGCGAAGCTTGGAATACCAAGACTCCGCTTTATCACCTCCTATCCTTCCCAATTTGATGAAAGAACCATGGATGTGATGGCTAAGTATCCAAACATCATGAAATGGCTGCATTTCCCTGTTCAAAGCGGTTCCAGTTCTTGCTTAAAGAGAATGGGCAGACGCTATAATCGCGAACAATATTTGGATTTAATTAAAAAAATCCGCGCAAAAATGCCTTCAATTGCTTTAACTACTGATATTATTGTAGGTTTCCCCAATGAAACAGACGAGGAGTTCGCGGATACACTATCTTTGTGCGAAGAAGTGGGATATTCTAGCGCCTTCACATTTATTTATTCTCCCCGTAAAGGCACTCCTGCCGCCAATATAGTCGACCTTACTAGCGAAGAAACTAAACACAAACGTTTTGATGAATTAAAGAAGACCATCGAAGATTCTACCGCTAAAGCCTCTTCCAAGATGCTTAATGGAATTTATGAAATCTTAGTTACCGGACCAAGCAAAAAAGATCCAAATGTTTTAAGCGGCTATGCCGAAAATGGAAAACTTGTCAATTTTGTGGGGCCAAGTTATTTGGCCGGAGCCTTAGTGAAGGTAAAAATAACTGAAACTCACGTTTATTCATTGAAAGGAGAACTCATTGGTGATCCTCTTTTGCTTAAAGCTCAAGATGTTGCTTACACGATCTCTTGCGATCCTTTGATGAAGGAATTTCAAAAATTAGCCAATGAAGCCTCTTCCTCTTCCATGAAAAAACTTTGCGAGGATTATGTGAATAAAAAGAAAGAACTGGCTTTGTCTATCGGCAATGAAGCCGCTCATAAAAAAGCCAAATTAGAATACGAAGAAACTCTTAGGCTACTTAAAAACAACCCTATTCTTTCCAACTACGAAGCCTTAAAGCCTTTAGTCGAGGAAAATCTGCTCCGGATTCAAGGAATACTCTCAAAATGATTCTTGTTTTAAGTGGTGCTACAGCCTCAGGCAAAAGCAAATTGGCATTAGAGCTTGCTAAAGCGATTGATGGCGAAATAGTCAACGCAGATGCTTTCCAAGTTTATAAAGGAATTGAAATAGCGACAGCGGCTCCTAAAGAAGAAGAAAAGAAAAACGTTCCTCATCATTTATACGGGTATCTTTCTGTCGATGAAGAATTTAGCATCGCTACGTATCAAACTGACGCAAGAAGAACGATAACTGATATTTTGAGAAGAAAGAAAACGCCGATTTTAGTCGGTGGAAGTGGTCTATATATTCGGTCCGCTTTGTATGATTATGATTTGAGCGTTGATACTTCTAATGTCGATATGGCCAAATATTTTGCTTTGGACGATATTGCTTTGCATAAAATCTTAGAACAATTAGACCCTGAAGAGGCAAGTAAAATTCATCCGAATAATCGCCGGAGAGTCTATCGGGATATTGAAATTTGCTTGGCCTTAGGAAAAAGCAAAACAGAGTTTTTAAAAGAACAAAAGCATGAGCCGATTTATCCAACGAAATTCTTCATTCTCAAGAAAAACCGCGATTCTTTGTATGGAATCAGCTCTTTGAGAGTGGATAAGATGTTTGAAGATGGGCTTTTAGAACAAACAATCCCGATGATTGAAAAATATGGCGAGAACGCCCCTGCTTTCAAGGCCATCGGCATCAAAGAGCTTTTCCCTTACCTTCATCATGAAAAGAGCATAGAAGAAGTGAAAGAAGACATTAAAATAAACACCAAACATTATATTAAGAGACAGGAGACGTTCTTCGCTCACCAATTCCCATCAATTTACGTTTCTTCGCTAGAAGATATTATTGAGAATATAAATGACTAGATGAAGAAAGAGGTTTATCCTTTCTATGGAGGCATCGCTTATGGATTTATTAAAGATAAATGAAGTGGCAAAAAAAGGAATGATACCTTCGGAATACCTCATCCCTTATGGTTTTTACAAAGCGAAAATCGATTTGAAAATCCGTGAATCTCTGAAAAACAACGAAGATGGAAAATTAATCCTTGTTAGCGCTATCACTCCTACTAAAGCGGGCGAAGGTAAAACTACTACCGCAATAGCGTTAGAGGATGGCTTATCGGCAATCGGACAGAAAGCAATGCTTTGCCTTCGTGAACCGAGCCTTGGACCTGTTTTTGGTCTTAAAGGCGGCGCTACGGGAGCTGGGAAAGCCCGAATCGAACCATCCGAAGATATCAATTTGCATTTCAATGGCGATATGCACGCCATTACTAGTGCTATAAATTTGATAGCGGCCGTTTTGGACAATTCCATATATCAAGGAAACCCTTTAAACATCGATTCTACAAAAATCGTATGGAAAAGAGCCATCGATATGAATGATCGCACTTTAAGAAACATCATCATCGGAATCGGCGATAAAAACGGAATCCAAAGAAATGACGGTTTTATCATTACCGTCGCAAGCGAACTAATGGCGATCTTTTGCTTAGCAAAAGACGAGGAAGATTTCTTAAAAAGATTAGAAAGAATAATCGTTGCTTATACTTATGATGATACTCCGATAACCGTCAAAGATTTAAAGGTTACTCATGCGGTTATGCGTCTTTTGAAAGAGGCATTCAATCCAAACTTGGTTCAAACTTTAGAAGGGAATCCGGTCTTAGTTCATGGCGGCCCTTTCGCCAATATTGCCCATGGTTGCAATAGCTTAATCGCGACAAAATTGGCTCTCAAATTGAGCAATATTACCATAACAGAGGCGGGTTTTGCGGCTGATTTAGGTGCAGAGAAATTCTTAGACATCGTTTGCCAAGAAGGCAATTTGACACCTAATCTCGTGGTTTTGGTTGCCACAATCAAAGCTTTAAAACTCCATGGCGGAAAAGATGAGAAGAACTTAAATGAAAAAGATTTAAACGCTTTAGAAAAAGGCTTTTCTAATTTAAAAAGGCATGTGGAAAATATCAAAAAATATGGCTTAGGCGTTTTAGTGGCCATAAATCATTTTGAGACTGACGAAGAGGATGAAATATCTGCTTTATCGGATTTTTGCAAAAATGAAGGATTGGAATATTCTTTTGTCGATTCCTATTCCAAAGGTTCCCTTGGGTCAAAGGACCTTGCTTATAAAGCTTTAAAGTTGCTCAATGAAAATAGTTCAAAATACCATCCTCTTTATAACCGCAACGCGAAAATAAAAGAAAAGATCGAGACAATCGCCAAAGAGATTTATCGGGCCGAGGATGTGATATATTCCGCAAAGGCTAATGAAGATCTTGCTAAAATTGAGAAGCTAGGATTTGAAAACGGCTATATCTGTATGGCCAAAACTCCAAATTCTTTTTCTGATGACCCTAACTTGCTTGGGGCCCCTGAACATTTTTCCTTGCATATTCGTGAAGTTTCTTTTGGGGCTGGCAGCAATTTTATCATCCCCTTGACCGGAAACATATTAACCTTGCCAGGACTTCCTAAAATTCCAGCCGCCATAAAGATGGAGGATTTGCCATGGTAGTGCCTTCTTATTCTTTGTATGACGTTGTTGAAATGAAAAAAGAACATCCTTGCAAAAATAGGTCTAAGCAATTCCAAATCGTTATGGTCGGTGCTGATATTAAGATCAAATGTCTTGGATGCGGCAATCTTATTTTGCTAAGCAGGGATAGCTTTAATTCACGGATTAAAAAAGTTATATCATCCCATGAAGGACCTATTGAAAAATAGGCCTTTTCTTTTTGAAAACGCCTCTTCGATTGCCTATTTATTGATGAGGTGAAAAGTTATTTTCTATTTAAAAAATGTTTCAAAAATATATAAAGAAGGTGAGAACGAAGTTTACGCTTTGAAAGACGTAACATTAACAACTCCCCCTAAAGGGATATTTGCAATTGTTGGAAAAAGCGGATCGGGAAAAAGCACATTGCTATCCTTATTGTCACTGTTAGAGTCGCCTTCAAGTGGCGAAGTTTATTTCAAAGGCAATAAGCTTAGCTCTCTTTCCAAAAGCAAAAAAGATTTTTTAAGGGCGAACGTTTTTGGCTTTGTGCATCAAAAATTTAATCTTTTGGAAGAAGAAACAGTCTTATATAACATTGCCTTGCCTTCTTTGATTAGCGGAGTTTCTTTAAGTAAAGCTAACAAGAAAGCTAAGAAACTTTTAAATAGACTAAATTTAAAAGAACTCGACAAACAGAATGTTAAAATCCTTTCTGGTGGAGAAAAACAGCGTGTCGCAATCGCAAGAGCCTTGATCAATGACCCGGAAGTAATTTTCGCCGATGAGCCAACCGGCGCCTTAGATAGCAAAAGCGCACTCATTGTTATGGATGCTTTGAAAGAGATATCCAAAAACAAATTGGTTATTTTGGTGTCGCATAATCTAAGCTTGGTTGATCAATACGCTGATGAGGCCATTCTTCTTAAAGATGGCGGATTGGTGTCTTCTATATCTCATAAAATAGATAAATTCGACATTAAAATTAAATCCAAAAACGGAAAAAGCTTTTGGAGCAAGATTTTGCTTAAATCTCACCTAAAAAAAGATGTTTTCAAAAATGGTCTTTCTTTTTTAGCGGCTTTAATTGCCTTTTTTTCTGCTATTGAAGGGATTGGCTTTGCCTTAGGAAGCAATTCTTCGCTAGAAAAAGAAAAGGAAAAGACGCTTCTTCTGTATTCAGGGAGCGTTTCTAATTCGGAAGAATTTAAAATCGAAGGGACTCCTTTGACTTTGCTCAAATCTTCAAGGCCTGATTTAGAGATAATCAATAATGTGTTGGAAGAAAAAAAGATCAGCGTTCATTTAGACTATTCGTATTTTTTCCCTTATGAGTGCTCTTTTTCTTCTAAGGATTTTTCAAATAAGGCTTATTTTTCGCCTATATACGATCCGTCTCTTAAGGAATTTGGCAATGACTTGCTTATTTTGGGAACGACATTTTCAAAGACCGATTTGGATTTCTGCTATGTAAACGATGTTTTCTATAATCAATTCAATCTTTCCGTTGGGGATTATTTATCTGTGCCTTTCTCTACCAACGTTGTTATAGATGGGGAAAGCTATGCAATTGAGCTAGGAGCTAATTTTGAAATTAAAGGAGTGGTAAATGAATTTGGTTTTCTGAATATGCCTCGAGTTTATTATTCATACGAAGCCTATTTAGAGAAACTTGAAAGTTCATTTTTCGATGAAGAACATTCACTAAGCGTCTCTTCCTTGCTAAGTAAGGCCAACGGAGACGAATCATATTCTTCTTATTCCTATTCTCTTTTTGCTCATGATAGCCAAGGAAAAGAGAATTTATTCGAATTGATTAAAGAAGGAGAGGGGAAGAAAAGCGGAATACTTTATAGCTCTTTAGCCTATTCATCGATTTCTTCCTTTTCCTCATTACATCAGGCAATAAGTTCCTTACTTGTACCATTTTTGGTTTTGGAGATAATCGGCGCATCCTTTATTTTGGGAAGCATTTCTTATTCTTCTTTTTTGGAAAGAAAAAAAGAAGCGGCTATTTTGACCTCGCTTGGAGCAAAATTTTCTTCTATCTCGTTTTTGTATCTTGAAGAGAATTTGCTCATTTCTTTTACTGCAATGCTTTTTGCCTTGCTATTTTCCAATCCTCTTTCGAATTTCTTGAACGCGATTCTCTATAATCTAACGAAAATCCCGTCGTTGATATCCATTCCTTTCTCTTCTCTTTTTGGGATTCAACATATTTTCGTCCCATTATGTTTTCTTTTAGCAGCTTTAATAACGATTGTTGGAGTATACATACC
>CAVAYV010000008.1:0-14838 GCA_963593015.1 bacterium
TTCGTCGTGGCGGGTGAGCTGCCGAAAAAAGATAAGAAGCCCAAAGGAACCTTATGACCTCCATATTATTTCACCGGCGACGTCAATCGCCGTTAATGAAGATATAGTCTTCCGCGGTCACCTCTTCGATTGCGGTCTCGTTGTAAAAGTAACCCTCATATGGTTTGTACCGATCGGTCACGAACGTGAGGGCTTTATTTTTGGAGCCTATAAGAGCCCTTTTATTGTCCGCCAACGACTCAATGAAAGGACCGTCAATGAGAAGATCGACAGAGTTAACAAGATCCTCGTTTAAAAAGTCTTTGCTCATTCCGGAGAACATAATGATGCCCAGGCCCAGTTTCCGTATCTCTTGATTGAAACCGAACAAGCCGCTTTGTATGGTTGGTTCCCCTCCACTGAGAGTAACGCCTTCGATATCGAATTTCGCGCGGGCATCTTTAACGATATCCACGAGCGCGCTTAAAGAAACGATGTGGTTTGGGCGAAGCTTCTGAAGGCTTTTATTACAGCACCCAGGGCAATGGATGTTGCAGCCCTGGAACCAGATGCAACAACGATTGAACGGGCCTTCCGTTTTGGTTGAGAGCTTTATGTAGGCGACGTTGAATTTACTCTCCAAACTCAAACTGGAATCCACCCTTCTCGACTTTGGCGATCACCTTCGATCCTCTCATGGTTCGGAGGTCTTCTTTGTTTTTGAAGAGATACATCGCCAAAGGATCAAGCAAGCGGTCGTTGATGGCGTTCAGGATATCGCGTCCGCCCTTTGAAGAGTCGACGGCGTCGAGGATGTAATTGATAGCCTCGGATTCCTTTTCGAATTCGAGCTCGAGCTTATATTTCTCCTCAATTCCCTTGGCGACGGGCTTCAACTTATTCTTGCAGATCTTGTACTGAAACTCCCTATCCTGGATGAAATTGAACGGGACAATGTTGTTGTAGCCGATCCTTCCGAGGAGTTCTGGCCTCTTAAGTTCGTTGTCGAAGTAATCCTTGACGATTTTTATGAATTCCTTGGCGACCCCTTCTTTGTCGGAGCTGGCCTGAACCTGATTCGCCCCCAGGTTGGAGGTGAAGACGATGATGGTGTCGCTGAAATAGACGGTCTCGCCCTTGGAATCGGTAAGGCGGCCATCCTCGAGGATTTGGAGGAAAATGTCGAGGATTCTCGGATTCGGTTTAGCGGCCTTCTCTATCTCGTCGAAGAGGATGACGCTGAAAGGATGCTCCTTGATCGCGTTCGTGAGCTGGCCTCCCTCCTCGTAGCCGACGTAACCTGGGGCCGCGCCGATGAGTTTCTGGTCGCTGTTCTCCTGGGCGTATTCGGACATATCGAAGCGGATGCAGGCCTGCTCGTCTCCAAAGAGGAATTTGGCAAGGGCTTTGGATAGTTCCGTCTTGCCGACGCCTGTTGGGCCTACGAAGAAGAATACGCCCTTCGGCATGGATCTTGATGAGGTTTTGTGGAGACCCGTCAGACCCATGTAAGCCTTGACGACAGTCTTCTCGATCTTCTCAATCGCCTCGTCTTGGCCGATGACCCTGTCGGAAAGCTCCTTTCTGAGGTTCTTGACATGGGAATACTCGAGTTGTTCCCAAGGATTGTCCTTTTCCCCGTATTTGAAGAGATAGAAGAGCTTGTCAAAGGTCATCTTCTCTTCTTTTCTGGAAAGTCTGGCGAGTTGGATGATCTCACGGTTGGTGAAATCCTCCAGCATATCGATGCATTCGATGTTCTCATTGTCTAACAGCGAGTTCGTCCCGGTTTTGAGCTTCACGTCGAAGGAATCCTCGATTTTTTGAATCAGGGCCTTCCTCTCCTCCCTGTCCGGCTTTTGGAGGGTGACGATTTCGACCTCGGGGTTGCCTTGATAGAAAGACAAAGGCAGGCCCGAGGCCTTGTTGAGGATCATGATGACAACGCTCTCATTAGCGTCGCGGCTTATGTAATCGACTTTCCTGTCTTTTAAAGCCTTGCCGAGCAAGGTGATGTTCTGCCTCTCGTCTTCCGATAACCCGTTCGTCCCGAAGATGTATTCGGACCAGTTGAGAATGAAGGCGACCTTCTTTTTCTTGTCGATGACATTTTTATAGACCACGTTAAGGATCTCAGCCGGGGTTTTGAACAGCCCCTGTTGTCCTTTCGGGGCCTCCTCTTCCTCCTCTTCGCCGAGGTCATAAGCATCGCCTTCCACCTCGACATCGTCAGTCAGCTGGAGTTTGTCGATGGCGCCTGTCGCCCCTTCCACCCTGTCCCAGTAGACGATATCTTGGTAGTCCATGTCTTTCAGCATGGCTTCGAGATATTCCCTCAGGGTGATGATTTTCTTTTTCTCGTCAAGGTACACGTCGCCGACGTTCCCGTCGATCAGGACGCATTTCTTGATCCCGGTATTCCTTCTTATCTTGTTGAAACTATTTTGCAATGACATTGGTTTCCCTCCTTAATTGGTTCCTTTGTTTTTGTTCACGTATTGGTATTTCTGCGTCGAGATCTTGTCGGGGTTCGACCATTGGACCTCCTCGTGCAAGACCTTGATGTCGTAGATGTTCTGCAGATCTTCCATGAACGGCTCGATGTCCTTGTTGCAGGCGAGCCCCTCATATCCGTCGAAGTGGTACATGAACTTGCCGTTTATTTGGATCTCGAACTCTGCCTTTTGGCCGCTTGCCTTCAACGCGACGAGCTTCAGGACGTTCCTCGCGCGATCGATCTTAAGATTCTTCTTGGTGTCGACGATGAACCCCCTTGATTTGATGGCCTTGACGATGACCTGAAGCGTCTGTTTCCGCACCTCTTCGTCCGTAAGCGCGGAATTGGCGGCTTTCGCGGCCTCGTCGATTGAGCTCGCCTCGTCGATTTTCTCGCTCGGCAAGCCCCTTTCCTTGAGTTCTTCCTTGTATTCTTCAAGGACCTTCGCGGTCTTCTTGCCTAACAATATATCATAGTTCTCCTGCCCAAGCTTAAGCAGTTCATCGAAGCCGAGCCCATTATTCGACTCTTTTAATGCTTCCCGGTAGGTGAGTTCCCTAAGCGAGACATCAGATATCGAGTTGATCTTATCCAGCGTTTCCTTGGAGAGGGTTATGACTCCATTGGATTTGTCTATGAGCGCCTGAGCCGCTTTGCTCCCGGCTTCGGCCAGCTCGTCATCGATAAGCTGGTCGAGGACGGCGAGCTTCGATCCCGTTAACTCGACGACGGTCCTTTCCAGGTCCTCCCCTTGGCTTTTGATTGTGGTCTGGAGCTCGCTGTACATATGGGCTAAGCTCTTGCTTTCCGCGTTTCCATATCTCACATCAGCGTCGAACCTCTGCGTCTTGAGGGCCTTGTATTCCTCCAAGGATTCGGTGAAGGCATCGATTTTCCTTTGGATCTCGTCCTTCGCTTTCAAAAGGTATTCCTCGTATTTCTTCACCTTGACCGTCTCAAGCCTGTCGGCGGTTTGATGAATCTTGTCCAGGGTCTTGTCGATTTTGCACAAGGAGTGGGCGGCGGTCTTGCATTGGGATTGGATTGTTATCGCAACCCCTTCGAAATCAACCGTTACTTGATGGCTCATCTTTCGTTTCCTCCAACTCGAATATTTCCTTCGCCCAGCGCCTCAAATCGTCTGGGGTGAAGTCCTTTTGCTTCCCATCTCCGTGGGTGTACGAGTTCCTGACCTCCCTGAAATCGTGGAGGTCCGTCGCTATGGCTCTTTCGATCGCCCCGCTTCTCCTAGCTTCGCTGAGCATCTCGGAGAGCTTACCAGATAACTTGTATTTGTCCTTCAGCGTCAGCTCGAGTTTCGCCGAGAGGTTCACCAAGGCGAATTGGTATTCGCCGGAATCGATTTTCTTGGTAATTAATTCGGGCTTGATGCTCTTTGGGTTGGAAAGAGCGGCATCCATCATGTTGAAATCGTCGTTGATGGCGCCGAAAACCCTCAGGAACCCATCGTAATCGCGGAACAGGGCATCGCTGCTTATCCTGAAGAAGGAAATCGCGCCGAACAGGGGCTTCGCCGTCGTGAAGGCTTTTTTGAAGTCCGTCTTGTTGATGCTTTCCTCGTCGTAGGAATAGCTTCTGTAGTCGCCTATTTTCGACAGGGACTTCATAAGGCTAAGATTCTCGTCGAAGTTAACCAAATCGACCAAGGTCTTGTCTTTGACCAACTTTGATTTTAGCGCGCCGTCCACGGGGTTGAAATAAACCGCGATGACGTTCTTGTCGAACCCGGCATCCGCGAACGCCTCATAGACGCCGACCGAGTCTTTGACGGGGCTTATTCTAGCGGCGATTCTCTCAATCACCTCTTTGGCGGGTATGTTCAGGAATTTCGGTATTTGGGCCGTTATCTTTAAGAAGGTCTCAAGACCGCTTTCTTCGATGCTCTCTAAGCAAGCACCATAGTTATCTCTCAGCAATTGCTTGTATTTCGAGAGGATATTGGCGTCTTGGATCGCCGTCGGCTTCATCTCATTCAGGCGGACGATGTTCTTTTCGGGGCCCTCGTTTAGGTACCTTTCCATCTTCACATAGGCTTTGTCGTAATCCTTCGATATCGCGGAGATTCTAACCAAAGACCTGAAATTGTCCTCGCTGTACGTCGAGAGCGAATCCACATAAGGGGTCAGAGCCTCTTTCAGGTCGCTTTGGGAAAGCCTTATCTTCAAAACCAAAGGGAGGGTGATGGTTCCGAAAAGCGAAGAATCGAAACTGAATCCCCCAGGGACGTAGGCGATTTTGTTGTCCGTTAGGTCGACGGTGATGAATTCGCAGGTATCGTCGTATTTGGCAAAACATTCTTTGCTGCTAATGGATGTTTGGTAGGAGGAGGAAGAATAATTCCCCTTGGTGAGGAAGAGCCTTCCCTTTTGCTTCAGCGCGGCGTCCATGTCCTTGGGAACGAGGATCCCAACCACGTCCCTCCCGCAGTAAGAGCTGAGTTTAAGACCAGATTCAAAAGCCCCGCTAAAATGGAATTTGGATTTGCGAGTGATGAAGTCGTTGATCATCGCTCCCGTGTAATTGGACTCGAAGAACTTCTGAATCGTCTTGTCCTCGAACGAGAAAGAGCAGGCGTCGCCATCCAAAAGGATCTCGCAATCGTATTTCCCGACCCAATTCTCCGTTGACTGGTTCACCACCTCCGTGATGACTTCCTCTTGCTTGATCAGCTCCGTTCTGGCCACCTTCCCGTTTTCGTAGATGGAGATTCTGACCCCTTTGTTCTGATTGAGGAATTGCTCAACGTCTTTCGCGCAGGCGAACCGGGACATGAAGCCATCCGTGATGGGGCTATCCATCAAAGGCCTCGGCTCGAGGGAGGCATCTATGGCAATGGCGAGCTTATTCAAGGCAATGTTGTAGAAAACGGGTATCTTGGCTTCCTTCGTCGTACCCGTCGGGATCGCTTTCTCCGCGAAGATCTTTTTGCCCTTGCCCGTGAACAGGATGTCGTTAAGGGAATAGGAAGCGAAGCTGCTTGGATTGAAATCGGCACCGCCTTTCATTTCAAGGAACCCTTGCCTGATCAGTTCATCGATCGTGTTTGCGAATAGGTAATGGAGGTTCTCGGGCACGCCGAAGCTGACGAGAACGCTTGAGATCTTCGACAATCTGTCCTTCGATTCGCTTAACAGCACCAGAATCATGAACGCGATGCCTGAGGGCTTTTTGACCTCGGTGTAGGAAACCAGCTCGTTCAGTTTGAAGAACGGCAACTGAATCGAGGTTTCCAGTTTGTACTTATCCATTTATCTTGGCCTCCTTCTCGTCCAAAACGTCGACGTCGTCGATGACTTTCCCGCGCCTTTCGATCGTGGCAATGATTTCCTCGTAGACGCGGAAGTTATGGCGGTCTTTGCCTTTGCCGTGGACGTCCGGCAGATCGATGACGCCTTTGTCCTCGAGGTACTTGCGGTTGCCCACCATCACAAGCATTTTCCTGGCTCTGGACAAAGCGACGTTGATCCGCTGATAGGCCAAGATGAAACCTGGATTGGACCTCGCGGGGTTTTCGGGGTTCCTGACGGTCGAAAGGATGATGATGTCCCTTTCGTCGCCCTGAAAATCGTCGACCGTGCTAATAATCATCCTCTCGGAATCGGTCTTGAAAGCGTCGGTTTTTACCTTCTCTCTCTTCAACACTTCTTTGATCTTCCTCGCCTGGTCCCCATAGGTGCAGATGACGCCGATGCTGAGCCCGTCCGGATCGGGATTCCGTCTGAGATAGTCGTTCAACTTCCTGATCAAAGCGGCCACCACCTCGGCTTCGCCCGTGTTGTACATGGACGTGGAATCCTGCTCGTGTGTCTCTTTGCCTTTGCAGTCGATGAAATAGATGTGCTTGTCCGGCTCGATGATGGTCCTGCCGTTCGAAATGAGCCTGATGTTGTGCTTTTTCGCGTTGTTTTGGCCGCTGAAGCCGAGCTTCAGTTCCCCTTGGTAGAAGGAATTGAAGACGTCCATGATCTGCTCATGGCAGCGGTATTGCTGAATGAGCATCGTCTTATAGCTATCGGGGATCCTTTCGAAGAGCGTCTTGAAAAAACATTCCTCATACAGCTTCGTGAATTTCTCGTTGATCTCCTTGTTTATGATGTTCTCGTCGAGCCCATCGAAATCGTCGTCGCGGAGCTTCGCGAACTCATACATCGGCGGCAACTGCCTATGGTCCCCGACGAGGATGACGGTCTTGCCATAGAGGATCGGGATCAAAAGATCGATGAAGCTCGATTTGGAGACCTCGTCGATGATGACCACGTCTATCCCGACCGTTTTGATGTCGACGTCTTCGATGTTGTAATCGGAAAGAGCGCTGACGTTCTTTCCGCTAAATCGGTCGTTGGAGGTGCAGGTTATGCCGAAGACGTTCGCACTTTCGAAAAGGTCTCTCGTGAACGTCTTCCGGTCTTCCTCAATCACCTCATCCATCGTTAGGTAATTCGAGATCTCCCTGTACATCGGGATCTTCTCTTTGTTCTCGGCTTCCTTCTTGGCGAAATCCGTGGAAAGTTCCTCCCATCTCGCCCCGATGATTTTCAGAGCCTCTTCGATGCTGTTGTAGGGTTCGGCGATCTCAAAATCCCTGAAGAATTGATTGATCTTCCCTTCGAGCGCGCCTCTGTCTTTCTGGATTTCTTGGACGTCGTCCCTTTCCTGAATCTCGATGATTCGGTCGTTGATGTCTCTGATTTTGACTTTCTCTTCCTCGATGTCGACATCCACGTTTTTCAGCTGCGCTTCTGCCTGGGATATCTCTTCGGAGACTTCCTCGATGTATTTGGCCTTAATCTCAGCGATGCTGTTTTTGAGGTCCTCGACCTGTTCCTTCACTGAGGAGACGTTCGATGTTAGATAAGCGTATTTGAATATCCCTTTGAGTTTCAAATCCGAAAGGCTTTCACCGCTTCCGGCGTTGTTTATCTCATTGGTGATCTCAATCAGGCGCTTCCTGAGGCGCTTGTAGTCTTCTTCCTTTTCCGGAAGGACGTCGTCGAACTCGTCCTTGCATGCCTTCATGCCATTTTTGATCTCATCGCGCTCCAGCTCAAGCCTGGTCATGCTGGCGTTTGGGTCGAGGATCGAGAGTTCGCGCTCGACCTCGTCCGGTTTGATGGAACAAAGGTTCTTCAGAAGATCCCTGTCGTCAAGCTCCGCAAAACAAGAGTCGGAGAACAGCTCTTTGAGGTCTTTGCGTAAAGAAAGAATCACATCGACTTTGATGTCTTCGTCTTCGTTTAGATTGTTTTTGTCTATGTGTCGGCTGGTTCTCCTCAAAGAATCGAGTCTGATTTGGACGCTATCCCTTTTGTCGTTCAAGGTCGAGATCTGCGAGTTGATGGCCTTCGCCTGCTTTTCGAAAGCCCCCACTTCTTCGTTCGCCTCATCCAAAACGGCTTGGTGCTTGTCGATTTTGGACTTCAGGAGCTGAAGGCCTTCAAACGTCTCCTTGAACTCCTCTTTGTTCTTGCTGAAATGCTCATAGCGATCGACTGCTTTGAGCATGTTGGAGCTGATGTTCTTGTAGAAGTTGTCAACCAGGAACTTCGGATCGTAGTCGTTGTCGTTCTTGCGGTTCGACGGGATGAGCCTCACGGGTACAATCTCGGCGATTTTCGGCAGCCTCTCGAAGACGTTGTCGATGGCTTTGTGGGTTTCGGACGATATCAAAACCTTCTTGCCCTTCTTGACCATCTGGGCGACCGTTTCCGCGATCACTTGGGTCTTTCCCGTGCCGGGAGGGCCTTGGAGAAGGAAGACCCCGTTGCTCGCGACGGCTTTCCTCACGGCTTCCTTTTGCTTTTCATTCAAGGACTCCAGATACCACATCCAATTGCTGTAGTCCGATACGGTAGGAGCCAGGCTCTCTGGGTTGAACAGGTAGGTCGAGAGGTAAGGGTTTTTGACGAACCCCGAGTAGAAATTCTCAAGCGCCGCCTGCTGTCTTTTGATTTTGGCCCTTTCCGCCCTGCTGTCATAAACGATGTATTTGCACTTCGAAACCGTGTCCTTTTGCTTCTGCTTGATCTCGTTGTTGGGGTCTCCGAGGCGGAAATAAAGGGAGAACCGGCGGATTGTTTCTTCCTCAATCGCCTTTTCCTTGTCCGCTTTGAGCTTGGCGTCGAGTTCTTCTTTTTTGGCGATCTTCTCGCCGCGGATATCACCACTGTATTTGTTCTTCAGCTCCTCATCCTTGCTCGATTTATAGAGTGAGAGCTCCTTTTTGCCTTCTTCAATGAGCTTGGATGAGAATCTTTGGAGCAAGTTCTCGTTTCTTTCGATGTAATAACCTCTGACATCAATTTGGGAACAGGCAGTTTCAAAAGCCTCCTGCATCCTCTTTTTGAAGGCGTTATCGTCCTCTTTCTTAACTTTCTTTATGGATTTTGACAGATCGGATTTTATGTCGGATTGCTCTTTCTCTATTCGACGGATCACGCCTGGATCGGAATTCGTTTTGACTTCGCCTTCCAATTCGTCATCGAGGCGTTTCCTTTCTTGCTTGATATGGGCGGAGACCCTATTTGCGATTTCCTTATCCTTTGCCTTGGCTAAGCCCTCTAGTTCATCGGAAATCACCTTTGAGTATTTGGCGTCGATCGTCTCATAGCCCGCTTTGATGTCGCGCTCATATTGGGCATCCAACTGCTCAAGATGGTCCGTCGGCTCAACGTCCCTCGCCACGATTCTGAAACGATCGCCGAGCTCGTAGCCGCTCCCCAAAATGGCGTAAAAATCGGTATGCCCGTTCTTTTGCGCTTCGGGCGAATCCGGATTCAATTGGCTGATGATGACGTTGTCGCTTGCTAGCGATCTTATTCTCCTTTCCTCCTCGCTTATTTTTTTGTTCCCTTTGTAGATTTTTGCTTCTTCGAATTTCTTTTTGTTCCTGTCGATGGTCAGCTTGATGAGTGGGAAGGGTTCAGCCGCCTCGACTTTGCTTGAAAGAACGACCATCTCTCCTTTTTTGAATTCCTCGACGCCGTCCAGAATGAAATCATCGTAGACGTAGGAATATTTCTTGTAGTCCTTTCTGTTGACGGCGTAGGAATCGATGTATTCACAGGAATCCAGTCGGAAATTCCTTTTCGCCTGCTCCTCCAAATAGTAATTGCGGAACTGAATATATTTGTTCCATTCCTCGTAGGTTTTCCTAATCTCCTCCGGATTCGAGACCGTGTAGCATTTATCAATTAACTCCAAAATGAAGTTCGGAGTGAAAAGGCTGTCTCCGGAATCGGCGCGGACGGTCCATATGTTCCATTCGAAGGAATGGCATGCTGATGCGGTGATGTGCGTGTCATGCGGAGAGCTCATGTTCTCATCGATGAACTCAATCCCCTTGACTTGGAATGATCTGAGCCTTTCGGTCTCGCAGATATCGCCGATCAGAATCACGTTCTGGCCGTTGGGCAAAACTTGCCTCATGTTTAAGGACAATTTGGGCCTGATGACGACGTTGTTTAAGAAAGTCGGCTTCCCTTCACCGTTGTTCCTCCTCTCCCTTAGGAAATTGGGGCAGGAGATGGAATAGTCTTTGAGCATCCCCGACGGGAAACACGTCTCGATGAAATCTTGCAGTTTCGCGCATTTTTTGCCCGCCGGCACCCTCTTTTGGAGGTTCAAGAACTGCTCTTCCAAAGGCGTGCTGTACAAGTCCTGCTTTGGCCCTTTCCTGACGTTTAGGTGTTGAGTAAACGATATGAATAAGAATGCCATTGTTGTCCCCCCTCAAATAAAATCTGGCAGCCCGAGCGGGTTATCGATGATTTCGATCTCGTCCCTGGCTTGCTCGATGAAATAGTCGTCGTAGTCCCAGCGTGCGTCTTTCGGATTCTCCTCGAAGCCCCTTTCGCAGACCTCATCGAAAAACAAAGGAAGCTGGTCGAAGACCTTCATCATAAATCTCTCGTCGATCTTCAGGACGGATAGCGCGGAATCCCCGTTTTGGTATTTGCCTTCCGGGTCGTAGATCATCTCCGGATGCCATCTCTTCAACTGGTCATAGGCCTTCTCGGAGTTGTGCTTCAGAAAGTTCCAAACCCGATATGCCCTATCATAGATCCTGTAGTATTTGAAATCGAAGAAGCTTTTCGGGTCGGACTTCTGCTTCCCTTGGATGAAGGTGTCGAAAGCTTCGCGCGAGAACTTGTTGTTTTGGTAGCCGTTCAACTTCATGACTTTGAGCGTCATCGCGTCTACTTGCGACATCGCGAATTGGAAGTATTGAGCGTAGACGGCTTTGACGAGCCAACGATATTCGCCTTCTCTTTTAAGGGCCGCGTATTTGCCGACCGAGGCGGCTTCCTGGTAGTCCAAGACGCCGTCCATGAGGTTCGCCGCCAAAGAGTCGGACTCGGCCTCCGCCGGTGTTTTGATGGCCTTAAGCATCTTAGAGTAATCGTCATTCCACTCTCTTTTCAGTTTGACGGATAGGTCATAAAACATGTTTGACATGTAGTCATATCGATGCTTCTTAGACGGCAGATAGTAAACGGAGCCCCGGTGCTCGATTTTGGGGTCCGGCAACGCCAGGAATTTCTTGTATCTTTTGGTGTCGATCCTGGCCTTGCCCTCTTTCATGAGCACTCCGAAGTATTCAAGGCTTAAAGGTTGGTCCTCCAAAGCAGAGTAGTCTTTTCTCTGAACCTTGCTCTTCTTTTTCATCGGCGCCCTCCTTTAAACAAAAGATGATGGTGACGGGTACGCCGCCATCATCCCCAATTAATCAAATATCCCTCTTGGTTAATTGTGTGTAGATACGGCAATACCACTCTTGAGACTTTGCTCTTAACAGTCAGTTTACTCGATGCTTGGACTATCCCAGCCAAGCATTCCGCTCTGACACCCCATATAGGTACAGCTTCAATTAACATTTGAAGCCCGCTTATGTATCGGTCTTTATTTTAGCACGAGGGGTATCCCCACGCACCAAGAACCAACACGGTTTCATTATAAATTGCCTGGTGTGCCCCTCCAATGTACCACTGGTTCAAAAAGAAAAAGGAGGCTCATCGCCAAGCGATAATGTCCTCCAGTTTCGTATTTAACATCAGACTCAGGTTGACAAGATTCTCTAAGTTCGGGAGTTTCTCGCCGTTCATCCAGGAATAGATGACTCTGGGCGACGATAAGCCGAGGTTGACGGATATGCCTTCCATCGTCATCCCCGAACTGAGGATGGCCTTCCTAAGAAGCGAACCAGTCGCTTCCTTGTCTAATGTGGATTTGTGATAATCTTTCAAGTTGTGTACCTCCTTTGAGCCTCCTCAAATAGGTACGGATTACCACGGGTTTATTTTAGCAAGCGAAGTGGGTATTCATAGTAAAAATGTATTAAATTAGCGGCCATTCGGACATTCGAACAAGAAAATAAGCAAGCAACCATCAAACTTTTTTACAGCATTGAGAGTTCGTATAGAAAACGCACTCCCCCAGCAAGATGGTTTTGCAAACTCCACGCATTCCTTGTGTAAAGAAAAATATTTATGGTAGTTCTTCGCTAATCAGGCTTTCTTTTGGCCCAACCACCCCAACAAGGAAAAAACAATGTCTCACACATCCATCAATCAACCCAAACGAGTTCTTTCTCCACTTCCCAAAAGCTTTTTCCATCCCAAAACTTGGCCTTAAGCATCTTTTCTCTGAGGGCATCTTCGTTAGGAGCAACCATCTCAATGATCTCGTAATCCATAAGTTCTCCTTTTTCGTCGTGCTCATTCTTGTATGTTCTGTTTTCTATGTTTTTGGCACGCCACTTCGAAATAGTTATATGCATGTTATGTCTCTCGTCAAAGAAGCCGTCGAAAAAATAGATATGGTGGTTGTAATAGATGGTGGAATCGCCATTCCACCACCCAGTATCCAAGAATTGTTTGACGTCACCATTGATCATAGCCTACATCCTCCAATAGTTCCTTGTATTCGGTTTTCATTCTTTGATTAATCCTCTCCGCGGGTTGTCTATCAAGCCCCGGCTTATAAATGTGCATATGCCAGACTTTCTCTTCCCTATTTCCGTTATTGAGTCTCGCTTCGGGATGATACGCCAGCTCAACAACCGGCTCGTGATTTTCGCCATATATCCTCATCGCTCGAAATTCACCTTCGCTTTTTATTACATAGACGGAATTCTTCGAGTGCGAGTAATCCGGCATATTATGCTTTGTTCCGGTTCCTTTTATGACCTTCTCTCCGTGCGCGAGCACTTCGAGGGTCTCGTATTCATTATCTGGATAATGCCTGTTTTCGGCTTTTGATCCTCTTGACGCCATATCACATCGCCTCCTTTGATAACGTTCCATCCCAATTAAACAGGTGCATTTGATTTCGCTTCATCAGTTGGGTTTTCCCTCCGAAAGTTTCTTCGTAAGGAATCATGCAAACATCATCCGGGATACCTTCGAAGCTCTGGCCGATGCAAATTTGGCGAGAATGCGGAAATCTTCTTCTCAGCTCATAGAGCCCTTTAAGGAAAAGGGGTCTGCATTTGTCGTTATTGACGCCCAAACTCGAGATGAAGAAAGTGGACCCGTCCCGGAGTCCGGCAAAGCAAATGTCGTAAGTGCTTTCATCAATCCAGCCAACGATTGGGTAGACCTTGATTGCGTAGCTTTGGAGAAAACGCCCGAACCATCTTGATTTCCCGACCGCTTGGATGATCGACCACTCGCTCATCTGCGGGTGCATGCTGAAATCCAAAGAAGTGGCCCCGTAATATCCGGATATTCTTTCGATGAACTTCAGCGGGCTCCTATATATCCTTTCCAAAGGGTCGTCGAAGAGAAAGGAGTGAACGATTTTTCGTTTCTTATCTTTGTCTTTTGCCGAAACGTTGTTTGGATTCACGAGGAAAAGCCCGTTTCGCATAAGCGATATCGGAAGCTCCTCCTTCTCTATGAAGGGGATGCCGAAGATGTCTTTCTCCCAGCTTTCGGCTTCGGGTCTCACGACCCTTATGTAGGTTTCGTTATCGTAGATTGGCATATATCAAAGCCCTCCTAAAGTTGCGACCTTTGATATATAATCTCTGCGGGTCCTGAGATTTCTATGTCTTAAGGTCTTCGTCAAGGCGCTGGCAGGCGTCTTGACGTTTTTATTACTTATGTATTTTTCTGTATCTTGTGTTGGCGGCTGCCTTTGAAACATGATATTTCCTCCTTATTTCTTGCGGCGACAATTCCAAGCATTGCTCACGCGGCATGAGAAGCTCTGAGGCGAACGTGTCCGCTTGCCATTCGGGATTCTCGTATACTTTGTAGTTTCCGGCTTCGCTTGTCCGCGCAAAGTTAAGCGTATTGAGAACGCGATGCAGTATGAAGTGCCCGATCTCATGGGCGATTGTGTAATGGGCCCTGCAATATTTTTTGTGCGCAGCTTCGCTAAAGACGGATTCCTTGAAATATATGGTTCCAACAAGCACGTCCGTCTTTCCTTCTTCTTTCTTCTCGAAAAGCGGGTCGTTGTCTGGAAGAACCATATAATTGAAATTATGCTTGGCCAATTTGACCGTCAGAACATCGAGCGCCTTTACGACATCGAGGAATTTGTCGTTCGGAGCGTCGAGAAGCATTCGCGTTAGTTTCGCGATGTTCCTAATGTAAAGGGTGCTCATCCCTTTCGCGCAATTATTTCCCATCTCCGTCTCCGTCCCCCTTTAAGAGGGTCATGATTTGATCGCATTCCTCCAAGGTTAAATCATTCAGCTTTCTGGACAGCATAAAGGCCAGTTGTCTTTGCTCGGCCATCGCTTCGCAAAGAGATATGGAAACTTTGCTCGCTGAATTCGCGGCCGCCTTATTCAAAGAATCGATTTGGTCTTGGGGCAGATTGTACAATTTGCTTAATTTCCCGACGAAATCGTGGGGGACGTCCCTTACGCCGTTTTCTATTGCGGATAAGTAAGAAACGGAAACGCCCAATTTTTGGGACATCTTCGCAAGATTCTCTTTTTTGTCGATCCTCAATTTTCTCAGTTCTCTTCCTAATTCGGTTAGCATAATCGCTCCTCCTTGCCATAACTATACCACGCCAAAAATGAAATTCCACAAAAGTGTGTAATTTTTCTTCATTTTCTGTATATCAAAGAAAGTGTCGATGCCATCCATGAAAATAGTAAGAACTGATTCGCTGCAAGTTTCGCAATGCGTTCATTTATTATCGGATTGTGGGGATGTTGCTTCTTGCTTTTCTTTTCTTGGCACAGTCTCTCTTCGCCTCTGTCCTTAAATAGTTAATCTGATACGGCCGAAGACTGATAAACCGCTCGCTCTGACGGCTTCGTCAATGTTCGACGCGTTTCAAAACCGATGGGCCTTTCAATTGTGTTGCAACTCGACTGTTCG
>CAVAYV010000009.1:0-5736 GCA_963593015.1 bacterium
CATCAGCATGGGTTCGTCGCTATAGGCTACTTACCAAAACATGATAAGAAGCAAAAAACTCACTCTTAACGGAGTGAGTTTTTTATATGCAATTGCAAATTTTGTTTTTTTCATTTATGGTCAATTTCAAATAACGCAATCTTTGTAATTAGCCCTTAGTTTCTCATTTCTTTTCACCGCGAACTGAAGTTCATCGTATTTCAGGTAATTGAGTTTTGCAATCGGTGGAAGCAAAGACATATATCCCAAAATAACGCGTTCTCCTAAGCCAAGATAGAGAGTGAGGTAATCAGTGTAAATTTCACTGCTTTTCATATCATTTTCATCAAATAACGGCTCTCCGTTAACAATTTGATACAAGTGCGAGATCTCATGGCAAAGTAAGGCGATATATGCCATGCTGACAAGGGGTATGTTTGCAAGATAAATATAGAAATTTAATAGGCCTGTTTGCTCAATTTTTCCAGCAACATTATTGGGCAATGACCGGGATAATTTCAATTTGACAATAAAGCCGTCTAGACCGCAGTGCTTTAAAAACAAATCTTTTATTTTTACCAGACATTATTCCGCATTGACAAAATTGCAGCTGTCAAGGCAACCATCGAGCGTTTTGCAGCAGTCATAAAATCCATCGCCATTATACCCAAACGGTTCCAACGGTAACTCGTGAAATTTATCTGCCGTATATTCATCGAACCTATGGAAAAGTTTTTCAAGCTTACGCTTTTTTAGAATGGTCATAGGCGTTTTTGAAGTGTTTGGCGGAAAATTCAAAGAATTTCTCTGCCGTAACGTCTTTTTTCATGGCGATGACGGGGTCAGACAAATAACATTGGCCATCAACGTTCTTATAACGCATACAAAACAAATTCTTTTCTTCCGACAAATCGGCCGAATAATAAACTTTTTCGAATCCATTGAAAATAAAACATACATATTTTGATTGCGATTCATATTCGCAATCTGGCATTTCCACACAAATGCCTTTTACATCATTCATCTCAAAGAAATTTATATTTGGTTTCTCATAATCTTCATTTGCAAATCCACAATATTTATAAGATATTTTCAAAAGGTTCCTTACAACTTTTTCATTTTTGAAAAGGTCTTGCACTTGAATACAGTATTCATCTTTGAAAACAAAATTGAAAAGTGCCGTATAAAGTTTGAAGTTGAACGATTCGATAATATATTTTAATTTTTCGTCAAAAGTGGAAAATTCGCGTTTAAAAGTCTTTTTAGTCGAAATGAACTCGTTTCCATTCTTACTCATGATGGTTTTTAACATGATCAAAAGTTCATTATCACCTTTAATCATTTCGTAGGATTTTTCAGCAAAAAAACCTGAAATGCTGAATCAAGAAAAGCGTTACCGCAGAAAAATGGTTCATCGTTTTTATAGACCAAATCTTCATCATCATACCCATAACTTTTGAAAAGAATTCTGGATATCAAAGTAAAAATCAGTCTGTGTCTCCAATCAATTTGCATAGTTAAACGCCCTGATCCATCATAGTAAAAACGTCTGAAAGGATCCGTCTCGCTGCCAACTCTGCCTTGACCCATAGCTGCCAAATCGTATTCTTTCGCACACTCATCCTTTATTTTCGAAAATTTTTCCCGATTGATTTTGGAATGTGGGAAATTGTTGATAAACTCTTTATAGGCGTAATTGTTCAGGCGATTTGTTTCGAATTTTTCACTAAATTTTTCGAATTCGTCAGGTGCACTGGCAAACATATGAAGAAAACTATAAGAACAGACAAAGCATTCTAGCCAGATTGATTCAAACAATGAATTGATATTGATATCATCAAACGCAATTATCTCTTTTAAGTTTTGTGTTTTATTGATGAAATTAGAGAATTTTTCGTATTTAGCCCAAGTTGAATACAAAATATAAAATGCGTATATTTCGAAGATTTCCTCCTTGGGATTGTCATCACAGTTTAAAGAAAAAATCTGATTTTCTGTTAACATTGTTGTATTGCCATTCAGCACATCTACAGCGGAGTGCCAATTAGTTTTTGTCCAACCGCATTCTCCTAGCTCTAGCGCTGGATACATTCCAACAAGGCCATAGAATTTTCCGCCTTTTGTTTTTAAAATTTTATCGCATTCGAAAAGCATAAACATCCTTTTATTTCAAAGGCATAAATCTCTCAACTTAATTCCCCCAACTTTTTTGATGACATTTACCTTATATTACAATTATCCCATTTGTTATGTTTCATACAAGTTTTTTGTTAATTATAAATTAGAAACGTGTTATGAAAGTCTCGTGACGTTCAAATTTTTTAGTTTTTGAGATATAAATCATAATTCAGGTTCGAAATTAATATTTATAAGTTGCTCAAATATTCTCTTTAAAACTTCAACATTAGCTGAATTCCCCAATTGTTTATAAGCCTGTTGTTTGTTTTTATCGGGAATGAAAGTGTCTGGGAATGATTGCAGCCTAGCGGCTTCACGCACGGATAATTTTCTCTTATATCTGCTAATAATCGGTGTCTGTACAAGAACAACCAGAGCCTGGAATATATCCGATTTCTTAACTCTCACACCAAATGGACGAATTTGAATAACGCCTTCCCATATTGTGTCGATACTCATTTCACATTGCCATTCAAACTTCTTCTCGGTCGGAGTGAAGTCTTTGTTCTTGTCCGGTATCTCGTTGAACTCTTCGGAGATCCTGCTTCCCCCTCTCATCGAACTCCTTGAAAAAGCACCAATGAAAAATATTTCTAATTTCTCAGAGTTTTTTATTTTCCTTCGCGTGTGTGTATGCACGTATGCGCTAGATTTCTAGTAATTATTCTATTAATGAAAAATAATATTTTTATTGTTTATTGTTTTGTTTTATTGTAATTACTTAATTATTAGTTATTGTTTTATTGTTTTTACTATTACTTATTACTATTTTGCTATTGTTATTTTTGATTTTTATTGATTTCTGATCTATTTTGATTTTCAGATTTTTAGAAAGCTTCTTTTTTCTTCTTTTGGCTTATGTTCCTTTGCCTTTTCTTTTTGTTTATTTTTCTTTTTTGGTTGCCTTATAAAGTATACTTATATATAATAAGAAATAAATCGCTTGTTTTCTTTGCTCTGATAAAAAATATCTTAAAAAATAGTTTCGATGAAACCTAGGTTTTTAAAGGTTTTTCAAAATATTTTTAAATTTGCTCTTGCATATATGACATATACGTGTTTTAATATATGCGTTCCCAAAGAAGGGAAGAAAGGACGGAAGACAATAGACCGGTGGAATTGAAAAAGGTTGTCGCCCCTAGTAGGCCTATGATGATGCTCTTTGTTGGATTCAGGTTTATAGAATGGACCTAGAAGAAATAAAAAAGGCCCTTGAGTGCCTTATCTTGCTTGTTGGCTTGATAAATGCGCTCATAGAGCTATTAGAGCATAAATAATATAGCCTGAAAAGGCGGGGACGTCAAGGGGCGGGCGTCCTTAATCGGAAAGCGAGATGATAGAGTGCCAAGGAAGAGCAAAGAGCAAGAGAGAAGAGAGAAGACGGCGAAACGTCAAGCGGGATGGCTGAAGGAAAACACAAAGAAATATTCTTTCATACTATCAAGAAACCAAGATGCCGAGATGATCGAGTTCATGGAAGCCAAAGACAACAAAGCCGGATATCTCAAAGAGCTTGTAAGAAAAGACATGAAAAAATAAAAAGCATCTCTGACGGTCTAAGGGTGGGACCAAGGAACCGCAAGAGATACCCAACGAGAGACACGAGGGCCGCCCGCCCTTCTAGTCTACCGGGAAAAAGCGAAGCGGGCAACAAAAACAAAAGCCAAAAGGCTAGAAGGATCAGAAAATGAAAGAAAACACAAACGTTATATTGAGCGTCAAGCCATGTCTTGCCGCCGCATCATCAGCGAAGACCATCAGCGCCAAATACGCCGCCGGCTTCTTCAAGGCCGCGAGAGAGAACAAGGCCGGGACGATGATCATCCGCCATTTTCTTAGATTGCGCAACAATTATGTTGCGTTTTTTTCTTTTTTTAAACTCTATTTCAAGGCTTTCATCTAGCTAATAGCCATTTTATCGATTGCTTCATAATTTGCCCGAAAGTGTTGATTCCGATGCTTACGATGTCATCGCATTTCTTTAAGGCTTTTCTGAAGTCCGTTTTTGATATTTTTCATCAAAAAGGCAAAATTCCAATGCAAAACGTCCTTTTCAAGATAAGCCCTGTTATTAAAACGATGGATCTCATCGTAGGAAAGTTTCTTGTTTCTATAAGAAACCGTCATCACCCTTCCGAAGGTTGCCCTATATCTATTGCGATTGCTTTTATAAAGAGTCCTTCTTAAGAGGTTCTTTGAATTCATATGAGCCTGGATTCAAAATCTCTATTTTATCTCCCAAGATAAATTTAGCAGTGACATTTGGAGGAACGCTTACTTTGTAAGTGACTTCATCGTTTTTGATAGACCATTCGCTTCTTATTTCGCCAAAGCGAGATTTATAGCTTCCTTTTGCATAGCCTAAGCGTTTGTTCGCCTTAGGAGCGATAAGCAATGAAGAAGCATCGATATGGATTCCTAGCATTTCCCTAAACACCCATTCAATGACCGCGCCTTTTGAATAATGGTTCAAAGAGGCGATTCCTTTAGATGGGCTGCTATCGCCTTCCCAGGCCTCCCAAATGGTGCTCGCTCCTACTTTAGGCATATAAAGCCATCCTGGCATTTCCTCATTCAAAAGAAGCTTATAGGCATAAATTAGGCCTGGCGTTTTATCAAATGACGCTTTAAGGCAGGCAAAGAACACTTTCATTGTAGTAACGACCTTAGCCTCAAGAGCCGCAATAAGAGGAGGCTTAGATATCGATGAATCCTTCTCTTTATCAGATGCCTATATTCAAAAATGCGATTTACTTGCGACAATCGATAAAATCACCGAGCTTGAATATCACATGATTTTAGATTACACAGAAAGAGTCGAGAAAATAAGATTAGGCAAAAATCCTAGCAAATTCGTCTTAGATGTCTCTAATTACATTCAAAAACATTTGACAGAGCCAATCGATGTGGAACAAATGGCGAAAGAGCTTTATTTTTCAAGAACATACCTTGCCACGAAATTCAAAGCGGAAACTGGCAAAACTTTGACGGATTTCATCTTATCGTCAAAAGTCGAAGAAGCAAAACGCTTATTAAGATATACGGATAAAAGCATTTCTAACATCGCTTTTTATCTTGGTTTTTCATCCCAAAGTCACTTTTCAAATGTTTTCTCCAAATATACGAATACTTCTCCTAATGAATATCGTGGATTACACAAAAGGGTCTAGGCAAGCTTAGGCTCTTTCGCTTTGCTTATTTCAAAATTAGCCTATTTTTTATATTCGTCTTTCAAAGGCTTTGAAGGTGAGGCATCTCCGGAATTGATTTGGCAAGCACCGCCAGAAATCATGTCATTTTCATCATTGTTCATCACAAAATTCATATGATTCTATTTAGAAGGGTCAGAAGAATTTAATCCACATCATTCTTGCTTAAGAATGGTTTTAAATCTTCTTAGTTATTTTTCTTTTCGTGTTCGCTTTTGAGCTGCTACATAGATAAAAAGTTAACAATATCAAATGGTAGCCATGTTCGAATCATCACTGCTCCGCCAGTTTGATACGGTACGAACACTATACTTCCATCAGCATGGGTTCGTCGCTATAGGCTACTTACCAAAACATGATAAGAAGCAAA
>CAVAYV010000010.1:0-12041 GCA_963593015.1 bacterium
GTCCTATAAGGACGAGTACTGGCAGGTTCAATTTTAGCCCTCTTATTTTGCCATTATTAGTATAAATCGCCTTCCTCCTGCACTTCGGTATTAACATGATATGATATTCGCAATCCCATCTCGTGTGTGAGTAGCTTGAAAATTCATCGTTTTTATGTGGAATAATATGAAATACTTCTCGGTTTCAAGGGCGATTTTGTTTTCCTATAGTATGCTGTGGATGCTTTTTTTCAATAACGCCACGGATTATTCCAGTCTCACCCGCATAGCAGGCGATTTTAAGTCACCCATGCGGTCCACATAATTAAAAAAGCCTTTTGGGATATTTCACCAAAAGGCTAAAGACTATAATCCAAATTTTTTGATGGCTTCGTAACGTTGGCGAGCGTATTTTTCGCACTTACTAAGAAGCTCGTCGGCGTGAGACGGATTGACAATCGGAAGCTGCGCGAATCTAGTCTCGTGCATCACGAAGTCTTTCAGATGTTCGAAGTTAGGTTCTTTCGCGTCTAACTCCAGAGCCGGCTTTCCTTCTACAAGTTTGCGTGGATCATAACGGAATGGGACGAAATACCCACATTCGACGGCATCTTTCTCTTCTTGCATGCTATTGACAAGACCGCCTTTAATGCCTTGGTTGATGCATGGGCAATAGCAGATGATGAGCGATGGCCCGTTATATGATTCCGCTTCTTTGAAAGCTTGGATGGCTTTCATTGGACTAGCCCCTAACGCCACTTGGGCGACATAAACATGTTGATAAGCCATTGCCATCAAGGCCAAATTCTTCTTGGCCTCTTTTTTGCCTGAAGCGGTGAACTTGTTGATAGATCCTGTTTGGCTTGATTTTGAGGCTTGGCCGCCGGTGTTAGAATATAATTCCGTATCAAGCACCATGATGTTGACGTCGGCTTCATTGGCGAGGACATGGTCTAAGCCGCCATATCCGATGTCATAGCTCCATCCATCGCCACCGACGATCCAAACGCTCTTATCGACAAGGTCGCGCTCATATAATTTCAGTTCTTTGATCGCGCTATCTTCGCTCTCATCGACTAATTTCATAAGCGTAGGCACAATTTCTCTAATAACATCACGGTTTTTGACATTATCCAAGTAATTCTTGGCTACTTTTTTCAATTCTTCGCTTGTGGAGTTAGAAGAAAGAGCCGCATTCAAGATACGAACAATCTGCATCATCTTATAGTCCGAGGCGATTCTCATGCCAAAGCCATATTCGGCATTGTCTTCGAATAAGCTATTGCCCCAGGCGATGCCATTCCCGTTTTTGTCTTTCACAAATGGAGTAAGCGGAGTGGAACCGCAATAGATCGAGGAGCACCCAGTGGCGTTAGCGACAAGCATATCCTTGCCAAATAATTGGGATAACAATCTGTAATATGGCGTCTCCCCGCATCCCGCGCAAGCGCCAGATACTTCCATATAAGGCATTAAGAACCCAACGCCTTTTGGGGAAGAAAGAGGGAATTTGTCACTCTTATAAGTGACTTTCTTATAGCAATAATCCGCGCCTTCTTCTTGTCTAGCTTGGGTTTTGGCTTCCACCATTTTCAAAGCGTAATGGTCATTGCCAAGCTTCTTCGCAGTCTTGTTCACCGAGCATTCGCTCGCGCATAAGCCGCATCCTACGCAGTTTTCGCTAGAGACCTGAATGCGGTATTTAAGACCTTTCACGGCTGGTCCGCCGATGGCGTCTTTTAGCCCCTCTTTAACAATAGTAGGGGCATTCTCCACTTCTTTTTCGTCTAGTAAGAATGGGCGGATCGTCGCATGAGGACAAACGAAGGCGCATTGGTTGCATTGTAAGCAATAATCAGGATTCCATTCAGGGACCAAAGAAGCAATCGCGCGTTTATCTAAGAAAGTCGCGTTTGGCTCCATTGTGCCATCTAGCAATTCGAATTCGCGGAAAGCGCTAGTGGGGAGATTATCGCCATCAAGCATCCCGATGACATTATAATAGTCATCGCGATATTTATCGCCGGTATTGGATTTGCGTCTAGCGATAGGCAAATCAATCCAAGCAGGATCGACTTTGACCTCTCTTAATCCTTCAGCCCCGGCATCAATGGCTTTGTAGTTCAGTTCAACAACGGCTTGGCCTTTTTTAGAATAGCTCTTATAGGCGAATTTTTTCATCCATTCTTGAGCTTGAGCGTATGGCATGATTTGCTCATTCAATTTGAAGAATGAAGCTTGAAGAGTTGTGTTGGTGTGACGGCCCATTCCAATCTCAGAAGCAATCTTATTCGCGTCGATGACGTAGAATTTGGCTTTCTTCTCCGCTAAAAGGTGCTTCATGCGGTTGGGCATGACTTTGTATAAAGTCTCATCGCTCATATCACTATTAAGCAAGAACGTTCCACCGACTTTAAGGTTCTTGATGATGTCGAATTGCATGATATAGCTATCTAAGCTGCAGGAAATGAAATCCGCGTCTTTGACATAATATTCCGAATGGATTGGCGTTTTGCCAAAGCGAAGGTGACTCCGAGTTACCCCACCGCTCTTCCTTGAATCATATTGGAAATAGGCTTGGGCATATTGATGGGTGGCGTCGCCGATTATTTTGATGGAGCTCTTATTCGCGGAAACCGTGCCATCGCTCCCTAAACCATAGAAAAGACAAGAAGTGTAATCATGGTCAATCAAGAAATCTTCATCGACAGGAATAGATAGATTCGTCACATCGTCGGTGATACCGATTGTAAAGCTTGTCCAGTGTTTCTCGGCATCTAAGAAATCATAGACGGATTTGATATCCTTAGGCTGAGTGTCTTTGCTAGAAAGGCCATATCTTCCTCCGATGACTTCAATGTCTTTGCGCCCGGTTTGATTAAGGGCGGCGACAACGTCCAAGTAAAGTGGTTCCCCTTCGGCGCCATCTTCTTTGGTTCGATCTAAGACAGCGATCTTTTTGACGCTAGTAGGAATGGCTTTTGAAAGCAGCTCCGGGCTGAAAGGACGGTAAAGATGGACTTTGATCAAGCCGACTTTTTCACCCTTTTTGCTCAAAGCGTCAACCACTTCGCTCGCGGTTTCGGTGACCGATCCCATCGCGATGATGATCTTAGTGGCATTAGGATCGCCATAATAAACGAATGGGGCATAATTTCTGCCAGTCAATCTTGAAGCTTCCGCCAAATATTTTTCGGCATATTCGACGACTTTCAAATGATCGAGGTTTTGCGCTTCGCGGGCTTGGAAATAGATATCATCATTTTCGGCGCCGCCACGGGTGACAGGATGAGAATGAGGGTTCAAGGCATTTGCCCTGAATTTTTCCACCTTATCCATCGGAAGCAATTTCTTCCATTCTTCTTTGTCGACGAATTCGACGTTTTGAACTTCGTGGGACGTTCTAAAGCCATCAAAGAAATGGATGACTGGCAAAGAAGAATCGATGGCAAGCAAGTGAGCCACAGGCGCTAAATCGGCAATCTCTTGCACCGAGCCAGAACATAAAAGAGTGGCGCCGGTTTGTCTAGTGGCATATACGTCAGCGTGATCGCCGAAAATCGACAAGGCCCTGGTGGCTAAGCTTCTCGCCGCGACATGCAAAACGGCCGGAAGCATTTCGCCAACCCACTTATAGATGTTTGGAATCATTAATAGTAAGCCTTGGCTAGCGGTATAAGTCGTGGCCAAAGCCCCAGCTTGCAAAGCGCCATGGACAGCGCCAGAAGCCCCAGCCTCTGATTGCATTTCCACGACTTTGACGTTGGAATTGAAGAAATTTTGTTCTCCTTTAGAGCTTAAAACATCCACTAGCTCCGCCATCGGGCTAGAAGGAGTGATTGGGTAAATAGCTGCTACTTCCGAAAAATAGTAGCTTTCCATAGCGGCAGCGGTGTTGCCGTCTACAGACTGGAAAGTCTTTTTTATTTCAGACATACTCTTATGTCTCCTTATATATATTTTAAGTATAGTTTTAAAGATTTTTTCTTACAATGAGAAACGGAAAAATTCAGAAATCAAAATCATCAAATAAACATGATGCCATAAATAGGTAGATAACATATTTTCCCATCTTGGCTAACTTTGTTATTATTGCTCAGAACATAGCCATCCTTAATTAAATCATTTTCATTAGACACCAATTTTGGCAATGCTCTGGCGTTTCTATAATCTTTCCCGGACTTAATCTCCAATGGCAAAACTGACAAAGTATCGAAATTATCGACCAAGAAATCTACTTCGCCGACATTCCTCCGATCGTAATAGAACAATTGGTGATCATGAGAAAGCAATTCTTCAGCCACAACGGTTTCATAAACCACCCCCAAATTGACATTGGTCATGTCATTCAAAATAGCGTTCGTATTTGTTTTATATAGCAAAGAGGTCAGTAATCCGACATCGTTCATATAAAGTTTGATCAGATTTTTATTGCTTGACTGCATGAGAGGAAATCTTGGCTCGCTTATGGCTTTTGCGCCTAAAGCGATCAGAGAAGACAAAAGATAATCAAATTCATCAACGTAAGTCGAATAACGGTCGCTTTCCTTCCCTTCTATATCCTTGAATTTAAGCCGCTTGACCTTGTTTTCGATGTTCGAAGGAATCAAATCATAGATTCTTTTTATTTTTAGTCTATTCACATGATCGTATTTTGAGGCATCATCCCCATACTGCCTTATCAAATCATTTTGCAATTCGCGAACCTTATAAATGTTCTTCGAATTAAGATATTCCTTGACCGCGCCAGGCATGCCACCAATAAGCAAATATAGTTTAAAAAGCTGCATTATCCTTTTGTGGATGCTTTCTTTAACTTCTTTCTTTTTCTCGTAACAGTCCTTTAGGTAATCTATAACGTTTTTCCCAACGGAATTAGCTAATAAAAACTCTTCAAAATCCATTGGATACATCTTTTTTTCAATAATTGAACCCATTGGAATAAAATCGCATCTTCGAATCGTGATACCAAGTTCGGAGCCGCCGCATATATATTTATAGCGATTATCCTTATTAATAGCCTTAAGCAAGCTAAACAAAGCTGGATACACCTGAATTTCATCCAAAAACACCAAAGTGTCGTCCCTGTTTTTTAATTTTTCACCAGCGACAGACCCCAAAACCAGATAAAAAGAGTCGAGAGAGTTGACGTTAGCGAAATATTTGTCACCAATAAAATCATCAGCCAAATTTATCTCAACATAATTTTCAAAAAGTTTCGTGCCGACTTCTCTGATAATATAAGTTTTTCCAATTTGCCTAGCTCCATCAATGCAAAGGATATAGCTGTTATCTTTTTTTATTAACATAGATATATTCGCTTACTTTCCGATACATATGATTCTCCTTTTACGCTTTTCACACTTTTAATGTATCTTCTATTCACGCTTTTTCCACTGGTAACCTAAAAGCGAACATTCTAACAATTCACAAATTCCAAAAGGTTTTACCAATATTTCACCCTTTTAATCCAAACGTCCCCCCTAAATTGTGATTTGAAAGAGAGAGAGAGAGAACTTATAATGTAGGACATGGAAATGAAAAGTGGGGTTTCATTCTCTATCACTAACATAGCCAATGATTGGCCTCGTTTTCAGTCTTTCATATTCGGTAAAGAACAAAGGAGGTCAATTTCATTATGAACAAAAAACAATTATTAGTTCTTTTACCAGCCGCATTACTCGCTCTAACTAGCTGTAATCCAGGCTCATCTTCATCCTCTAGTTCCGATAGCGGAACGACCACTTCTAGTTCAACATCAAGCGTTAGCTCTTCTAGCAGTAGCGATTCCGACAGTTCATCAAGCATTTCTTCTAGCAGTGATTCAAGCAGTCCAGCGAGCTCTTCTAGTAGTGACCAAAGCAGTTCATCCAGCTCTTCGAGCAGTGATTCAAGCGCCTCATCTAGTTCATCGAGCGGCGACTCAAGCAGCTCTTCAAGCAGCACAAGCACACCAGTAACAAAATACGCCGTTACAATCACCGCTTCTGAGCACGGAAGCGTCACCGCTGACAAAACCGAAGCCGAAGAAGGTGAAACCGTGACTTTGACCATCACCCCTGACACCAATTACCACCTCTCTTGGTTAAAATGCAATGGCACCGACATCAATGTTGTAGCCGGATCCACTAGCGCAACCGTCACCATGGTCAAAAACGGTATCACCATCACCTATGAAATGGCTATCGATACCGCTAGCGTCACCATTGGAACGCTTGAGCACGGAAGCGTGACTGCCGATAAGACCACCGCTGGCATTGGCGAAAACGTCATTTTGACCGTCACTCCTGATAGCGGTTATGAATTAGATACCTTAACTGTCAATGGTGAAAAAACCACCGTCACTGACGGTAAGGCCACCGTTGCTATGGCCGCTAACGGACTTAGTGTTTCCGCTACCTTCACCGATGTTCTTTCAATCAGTTCTTATGATTCTACATTGCAAACATCGATTAGAAGTAGCGATTCCGCTAAATATCGTTTAACTTGCGATATGACAACCGACATCATCGCCTTATCCAAAGGCATCACCGTTCTTGATTTGCAAGGACATACTTTGACTGTCACTGGCAATACCGGTACTGACGGTATTACAAGCGCAATCGATAAGACTGCGGCAAATAGTGAAGGCGCATACGTTCAAGATATCACCATCAAAAACGGCACAATCAAATATACGGGGACCCAAGGGAGCAAAACCTACCCCGCGATTGACGCTAACTCCGCCAAAAAATATGTTTTCGACGCTATCACATTGACCGCAGAAAATAAATTAAACGATGGTTTTATCAAATATAGCACCACCGTTACATTAGAAATCAAAGACTCTACTTTCACCGTAAATGCCTACTATGTTCTAGGCTCAAATAACTTAGAAGGGACAGGTGGCAAAATAACAATCGAAGGTTCCACTCTCACCACTTCTCGCGAAGATGGCGATTGCACGGCGCTTTTATGCACGGTTGTCGGGGCCAATGTCGCTATCAAAGATTCAACTTTGACTGGCGATAGGCAAGGCGTCTTAGCTCGCACTGGCACTTGGACGATCGAAGATTCAACATTAGTAACCACTGGGAAATTCTTAACTTTAAGTGATGCAAATAAACAAACTAATACCAGTTACATCAATGGCTATTGGGGAACTGGCAATGAGGTCCCTGTTGCCGCTTTAGTCGCTGGTGACACTTATCAAGCAAGTTACAACGAATCTGTAACATTAACTGCCAAGAATACCATCTTAAAAGCTGATGGCGATAACGCTTTTAAACTCGTCGCCAGAGAAGATGGTGGTGGCACCTATAAAACCAATATCAGCTTTGACGCTCTTACCTATGTCAATAGTGTCAATTCCCATCATATCGGAAGCACGGTCACATTGACGACAAGTAACGTTATAAGCAAAACCATTGCGGAGGCTAACGCTTTAGGCGCTGATGAAGACGCGAAAAATATCTATAAAGTCAGTGGCATCTTAAAGAGCATCGCTAATTCACAATATGGCAATTGCTATATCGAAGATAAAGAAACCGGAAAAACTCTTTACTTATATGGCGCTTATACCGAAGGCACATATAGTAAAGATAGTAGCGGCAATTTTACTGGCAATGGCACCACTGTCATAACTGACAGTTTAATTGGTTATAGCGTCACGGCTTATGGTATTTATAGCCCATATAACGGATCCGCTCAATTAAAGAACGCGATTGTCGTTAAAGGCGACAAGGTCGAAGGCTTAACCGCTTCTATCAGCGTTAATAACAATGCCTTAGGCACTGCTTCTCTTTCTAAGACTAGCGATATTGCCTATGGTGAAGAAATCACCGTTACCGCCACTCCAGCCACTGGATGTTCCGTTGAATCTGTTGTTTTAACGGATAAATCCGGCGCCAAGACCGACATAACCAAAGCGATGAAGTTCACTGCAACTGCGGAAAACACCGTTATAGTCAACTTCATAAATGGAATAGTAAATAGAGCTGAAATATTTGGATCAAATTTCACAGAAAATAAAACCATTGGAAATCAAAGCCAAACAATAAACGGTTTTAAATTCGAAGCAAATAACGCAGCCTGTTATCCGAATGATTCAAATAATCCCGCCTTAAGACTATATAAATCTACCACCAGCAAAGCATCTACGCTAAAAATCTCCCCCTCTGACTCCAATAATAAAATTTTGAAAGTTGAAATAACAACAACAAATTCCTATGCTAAGGCTGGCGGGTTATCAGCCGAAGTCGGAACTTATACAGTGGATACTACAAATAATCCAACTTATGGTGTATGGACATCCTCTGATGGAGCTTCATCGGTTACATTCAAAGTCGGAACAGCAGATCAAGTTCGAATCACCAAATTTGTAATCCAGTATACAACAGCTTAAAAAGCATGAAAACGAGGGCATAAAAAACTCTCGTTTTTTTATCGCTAAAATTATCACATTATTTTTAATCGATTTTTGTTTCTCTGTAAGGACAAGTAATTCCTTTTTCGAAAAAAGAATATATTGAGGTCTTCCAATGTAAAATAAAACTTGGAAAAATCAAATATCAGACCCGTTTTTGTTAAAACCAAAATCTTCGTGTCTCAATTCAAAGCTTTTTAGTTCTCCCCTCGTGCACTAACTTTAAATCTTTTATAGACTAGAGATGTTTCTAAAATGAGTTTTGAGTACTGATATAGCAAGGTAAATTAAAGTATTTTATGTATTTTAGGAAATGCTACTCTTCTGAAAAGCCAGTTTTGAAAAAACAAAAATCAACATTGCCATATTCGCCAAATATAGAAACAGATTCTTTCAAATGCTCTAACACTTTTTAGAAAGAGACTAATTTCTAGGTTTAGATTCAATCACGAGCAAGCCTTTGCTTTTATAGCATTCGCTTTCTTCGCTCTTTTGGCCTTGCGTCTTTCGCTACTTTCTTTTTCGACAAGTTTCTTTAAAACCCTCAAATCATGATCGTTCAATTCAATTGAGGTGTCGACTAATCCACCTGCGCTTGTGAACTTCTTATACACGAAATCAGAGATGGATTTATATTCCTTGAGTTCTTTTTTATGAACCATGTCCCGCTTGGTTTTAGGATCTTTGGCTTTGTTCTCTTCTTGGTATATTGCTTCTTGCAAAGGCTCAAATAAGTCTTTGATGTTGTAGGAAGGATCCATCATCAAAATAGGATTAAGAAAAGAGAGGTCATCGGCTAAAACATCAGGATAAATGCCGATAGCGTTACTGATCATTTCCAAAGAGATGTATTTGCGCTTATTCTCTCTTTTTAAGTAACTTGATACTTTCTTTAAGTTTAAAAGGCTACTTCTTTTCATACTATCGATTATATCGGTAAGGCAAGCAATTATCATCGATAAACTTAGATTTTCTTTATCGCTTTCCTCTTATCGATCATTGTTTTGATGTAGCGATAGATAAAGGCGATAATCAATAAGCCTGCTGCGACCATCACCATTGTCGCACCTGGCTTTAAATCGCAATAATAGGCGATGGTGAGTCCTACGCTCATAGTGATAACGCCAATAAAGGAAGATGATACAAGTGTGAATTTATACCCTTTCTTGAATTGCAAAGCGATCGCGCTAGGCAAAACAATAAGGCTAGATACCACAAGCGAGCCAACTACCTTAGCCCCTAAGGCAACTGAAATTGATAATAATAAATTCGAAACAAAGGTTAAAGCGCCCACTTTGATTCCGCTTACCTTAGCTTCGCTTTCGCTATAAAGGGATGAGAAATTCTGAGGATAAAATAAGAAAGCGAATAAGATAATGGCGATAGTTAAGCCGATAGTTAAATATAATTCCGTATCGCTGATCAAAAGAATTGAGCCAAATAAATATGAATCGAAGTTACTGGCTTTCGTGAAGCTAGAAAGAATGCCAGCAAGCCCGATTGAGGCACTTAAAACGACGGCAACGCCAAGCTCAGCGAATTTATTAAACTTTTTTCGCAATATCTCAATGATCAAGCACGAAATGATGCAAGCGATAATGCTAGTCCATAAAGGATTAAAGCCCGCCGCTAAACCAATGGCTACACCAGCTAAAGAAGAATGAGCCAAGGCATCTCCTGAGCTAGATAGCCTTTTATACACGGCATTAGAGCCAACTAACGGAATCGAAACGCCTAGTAGAACAGAGACTAAGAAAGCCACGATCATGAACTTATAATGTAGCATAATGATGATGTTCCTCCTTGCCATTTTCATAGACTTCCATCTTTCCGTTTTGTATCAAATAAATCGCGTCGGCATCTTCCAAATCATGTGGATGATGAGAAACAAAAAGAATGGTTTTCTTTTCGTTATGAAGCGTTTTAATCATATCGATCAAATGATGGTGCGCTTCTTCATCCATCCCGGCATCAGGCTCATCTAAAACCACTAAATCAGGGTCATTGATAAGAGCTTTAGCAATCTTAACTTTCTGTAATTGCCCGCCCGAAAGTTCGCTGACTAATCTTTTCCTATATTCATACATCCCCACTTTAACAAGCATCTCTTTTACTTTTTCTTTTCTCTTTTTGAAATGAAAATTCAAAGAGGAGTCCGTTAAACCTAAAGAGACGACTTCTTCTACGCTTGCTGGGAAAGAAGAATCACTAATGGAGGTAGTCTGAGCGATATAGCTAATCTTTTTAAAAGAGCAGTTAATTTCGCCTTCATTTGGTTTAAGTAACCCAAGCGATAACTTTAAAAACGTGGATTTTCCCCCACCATTTGGACCTAAAATCCCAACAAATTCCCCTTCTTTCAATGAAAAATCAATATTTTTCAAAATCGGGGAATTCTCATACCCAAAGGAAACATTATGGAATTCAATCATTTTAAAGCCTCCTTGATCTTTGTAAGGTTATCTTTCATAACGCTCAAATAGTCTTCGCCATTATTTAGCTCTTCTTCCGTGAGTCCTTCGATAGGGTTTAAGGTATCAACCTTGATGCCTAATTCCGAAGCGATATTCTTCGCTAATTCATCGCTTGCGAGTTCTTCGTAGAATATCGTCGAGACATTATATTCCTTAATGGTCTCCATAATTCTTTCTTTGTCTTTAGCGCTTGGCAAGGCATCCGGCTCTAAGCCAGAAAGATATATTTGGTTTAAACCATATTCCTTACAAAGATAGCCAAACGCGGCATGAGATACTGCCAAATACTTTGAGGATAGCTCTTTGACTGTTTCACGATATTGCTTATCTAATTCCTCAAATTCTTTTTTGGCTTTATTAAAGTTATTTTCATAATATGAGGCATTCATAGGATCATAATCGACTATAACCTTATATATATTATTCATCTCAGTAATCGCATTAGGAATCGATAACCAAGTGTGGGGGTCAATAATGCCGTTTAAGGAAATCGTTTCGATATTGTCCGAGACTTCATAGCTTTTCTTCTCGATACTATCAGGCAATGAATCTACCCAAGAGTCAACTCCTAAGCCATGGTATAAAAAGATTGGCGAGTCCACTAAACCACCAACTTCTTTTGGGGTTGGCTCATAATCATGAGGCTCTTGGCCAGCGGGAGTTAAATTTTTCACTTCAAATTTATCCCCAACAATTCTTTTTGTGAAATCATATAAAGGATAAAAAGAGGTATAAATGGTGCGAGAATAATCCACGATATTACAGCCACTTAAACAAAGCCCTAATAAAACCGATAAAATATAACAAGCTTTCTTCATTCTAAATTTTTACGCCTCATTTTGTATTCGGATAGCATTTAATCTAATTTTGAATCGCCAACAAATTCGTTTTCGAAAAACATAATGCAGTAAAGAAGATGACTTTTTATCGCCGTTTCGATTTTTCTTTGTAACATTAAAGCCTCTGCACTTTTTCCTATATTTCCAAACACCATTTTATACACTTTTCCTATCTCTTTATAGATGTAAAAATACACTTTTCCAATTGAAGTTTTAGGGGAATCAGTCAGTCCAATTAGATAAAAAAATAGCGGACATAAACCGCTATTTCAATTTAAGATGGTGATCCCTGAGGGACTCGAACCCGCGACCCGCTGATTAAGAGTCAGCTGCTCTACCAACTGA
>CAVAYV010000011.1:0-9587 GCA_963593015.1 bacterium
ATTTGGACTGCTGGGGGAGTAGAGAATCGAGCACCGTATTTTCAAGGACTAATTCACTGCTTTCTTGGATTTTATCAAATAGAAGTGATTGGCACCGCGTATACTTTGTCCTTTATTTTATAGATGCTTGGCGTGTTACAAATGATGAAGGAATATCCGATTTCGTAATTCGTCTTGGATAGTTGATTGAAACCCTTGATATCGTTTTGGGTGAATTCAACGCCTGACTTACATTCAATGAAGTGAAGTTCACCATTTGTGAGAACGACTAAATCAATTTCGTTTTGATTGTTGTCTCTGTAATAATAGAAGTTTGGGATGGTTCCATTGTTTAAATAATTTTTCCTTAGTTCGTTAACGATATAAGTCTCGACAAATCTCCCTTTGAAAATTGAATTTTTAAGAATGGCAGCATCATTAATTCCCGCCAAATAACACGCTAAACCTGTGTCGGAAAAATAAATTTTCGGGCGTTTGACGATTCTTTTTACAATGGATAATTCGTTATAAGGCTGCAAAAGATAGATGATGTCACCGGCTAACAAAACGCTGATCCATGATTTTATCGTATCGATCTTTACACCAACGGCTTTGGCTATAGTGTCGTATACCAATTCTTCGCCAGTGAGAGAAGCCAAGATTTCCATAAAATTCTGAAATTTCATTTTATCTTTTACATTTATCAATCTTGAAACATCTCTTTCAAGATATGTTGAGACATAATTCGAATAGAATATCTTATGGCTTGCTTTCGCCTTAGCATGAATTTCGGGATACATTCCTTTTGCAATCAAGGCGAAAAGATCGTTTGCATTCAACGAAAAATCCTTGCTTCTCTTATTCAAAACGATGGGGTCAAAATCGAATTCGGATTCTTCGCATCCGAATATTTCTCTTGTGCTAAGAGGAGACATGCGAATAATCGAAACCCTGCCGGCCATCGACTCGCTTATTCCTCTCATCGATTCGTATGCTTGTGAACCCGTGATTATGAACATTCCATTATTAGAGCCTTTTTTCAGTTTTTCTTTATTAACGATGAATTCCATGACATCAAATAGACAGGGGGCATACTGTATTTCATCAATGATTAAAGGATGTTCATGCGTTTGAAGAAACATTTCCGGATCTTCAATGGCCTGCTTGCGTTCTCTTGGATCGTCCAAAGAAACATAGTTAAATCCTAATTCTTTCTTAATTTCATAACACAAAGTTGATTTTCCAACTTGTCTAGCTCCTGTAACCAATGTGACAGGCTTGCTTTTTATGCTTTCTAAAATTTGATTTTTGATTGTCCTATCGATCATCTTAGGTCTCCTCTCAATATTACAATCAGATAAATATCGAATTCAATTGGATAAAATACTATTTTATATGCCATAAAATGCATCACTTTAATGACAAATTAATGAAAAAAGCGATCTCAACTACGCTGCTTTGGTTTTATTTTTAGCCGAAGGGCATAATAACGAATACAACATCTTTCTAGGCAAAAGCGCGATTGGCAATCGATGATATAAAAGATTTATAAGAACTAAGGTCTAGCGAATTCTAGACCCTTTTATGCAGCATCCTATATTCGTTCGGAGAGCGCTCTGCGTATTTTGAGAAAACGTTGGAAAAGTGGCTTTGAGAGGAAAAGCCAAGATAAAAGGCGATGTTGGATATGCTTTTGTCTGTGTATCGTAATAATCTTTTCGCCTCTTCGACTTTGGAGGATAAGATGAAATTCGTCAAGGTTTTGCCTGTTTCCGCTTTGAATTTCGTGGCGAGGTAGGTCCTCGAAAAATAAAGATCCTTTGCCATTTGCTCTATATCGATTGGCTCATTTAGGTGCTTTTGGATGTAATTAGAAACATCTAAGACGAATTTGCTCGGGTTTTTGCCTAGCCTTATTTTTTCGACTCTTTCCGTGTAATCCAAAATCATGTGGTATTGAAGCTCAGTGATTTTATCAATCGTGGTCAATAAATCGCATTTCTGAATATAGGCATCTGACAAAGAAAACGCTTCGTTGATATCTAATCCCCCTCTAATTGCGGCTCTAGAAGCCAAAGTGGTGGTCACAATGAAGGTATTCTTCGCTTGTCTCAAGGCATCGCTCGATAAGACGCCAGGTCTGATCGAAGGGGCGTTTTGCATCATTATTTGTAGCGAGGCCAAGGAACCGTGGGAGACGATATTCATGATTCTTTCCTCTAAGGTATAGGTGTTATGGACTACTATGGGCTTTGTTTCAATATCGCTTTGCTTATCTATCTCATCGTTTTTCAATAAGCGAGTAATCTCATTCTGATTCTCTTCGTGCAAGGCGATGTCTTTTAGCGATAATTTTTCATTGTTCAAAATGAAATTAAGCGAGCAAAGCATCTGCAGAACGGAATTCAATGGCAATGGATTCAATGATTCCAAAGCCGAAACAAAGATTGAGACATCCTCATTATACACGTCACAGTCAAAAGCGAGCTCTTTCAGTTCATTTTCGCTCGGTTTTATATTTCTTGATGGACCTAATACGATTTTATACTCGTTTGAATTAACCACGCCATAATAAAAGAAATTCGCGGTTGTGAAATAGCCAAGATGGCTATTTATTTTCAATATTTCTTTTTGATAAGGAATTATGGGATCTTTAATGATGTCCACCAAAGAATAGTAGTAGACCAAATCATCGTTCTTATATATCCGGATGGGGATGCTGGCTAAATCGCCGATGATTTTAGAAATATACTTCAAATCTTCTAATTCCATAATAATACCGAACAATTTTAAATAAAAACGAACAAACTTACAAGATTCATCGGAATGTTGTTTTTATAATAGGCTAAAAAGGAGTCCCAAATGAAAGCGGTTCCAGAACTATTAGAAGATTTAACTTTAGAAGAAAAGATCGCTTTGGTGTCCGGTCATGATTTCATGTACACCAACCCTATAGCTAGACTAGATATACCTTCAATCCGAATGAGCGATGGCCCTCATGGGCTACGAGTCCAAAATGGAAACGGGGATAATGGGGTCAGCGGAAGCGAAGTCGCAACTTGCTTTCCACCTGCTTCTTTAAGCGCTTGCTCTTGGAACGAAGAATTGCTTAGAAAAGAAGGGGAAGCAATCGGAGAAGAAGCCAATCATTATAACATCGATGTCGTTTTAGGGCCCGGAGCCAATATCAAACGAAATCCTTTGGGCGGGCGCAATTTTGAATATTTCTCCGAAGATCCCTATTTATCAGGGAAAATGGCCGCTTCCTTAATTAAAGGTATTCAAAGCAAAGGGGTCTCTTCGTCTTTAAAACATTTTGCCACCAATAACCAAGAAAACTTCCGCTTTATGGGGGATTCTTTGATTGATAAAAGGGCTCTTAACGAAATATACCTCAAATCTTTTGAAATAGCCATCAAGGAAGGAAGACCCGACACTTTGATGTCTTCCTATAACAAAATAAATGGGGATTATTGCTCACAAAACAAAGAATTGTTAACGGACACTTTAAGAAGCAATTGGGGATTCGATGGTTTGGTGATGACTGACTGGGGCGGCACTCACGATCGAGTCAAGATGCTTCAAAGCGGCTTGGATTTGGAAATGCCTGGCGATACCGACATTTGTCGAAAATGGATTTATGATGCGATCAAGAATGGCACCTTGAAGGAAGAGACTCTCGATAAAGCCGTCAGCGATGTTTTGAATTTGGTAAATAAGCATTCAGAGAAGAAACCTTTCAAAGCGGATTTTGCCAAACATGCCAAACTTTCTTTGGAAATCGCTTTGGATTCCGCCATTTTGCTTAAAAACGACGGTCTTTTGCCTCTCGACCATAATCGTAAATACATGGTAGTAGGGGATTTGTTTTCCAAGATGCGTTATCAAGGGTCAGGCTCCTCGATGATCAATTCTTACAAATTAGTCACCCCGAAAGAAGCCTTCGACAAAGCGAATATCCAATATGAATTTTTCCAAGGATATAAGGAAAACAAAAAAGATGTCGATGAATCATTATTAAAAGAAATCGACGAAAATATCGATTCTTTCGATGCCGTTGTGGCTTTTATCGGCTTGACGGATTATCAAGAGAGCGAAGGCGCGGATAGGGAATCGTATCGCCTTCCTGCTAATCAGATCGCCTTGATCGATCATATTGCCAATAAAGGCAAAAAAGTTGTGTTAGTACTATTTGGCGGCTCGCCTTTTGAGATTCCGCGCTTATCGGAAGCGAATTCCATCCTCAATATGTATCTTCCCGGGGAAGAAGGCGGTGAGGCTTGCAAGAGATTGCTTTTTGGGGAGAATAACCCCTCTGGCAAACTCGCCGAAAGCTGGCCAAAAACCTACAAAGATGTCTATCGAGGCGATAAATTCTCCAAATCTCGAATCGAAGAATACCGCGAAGGCATTTACCTCGGATATCGATATTATCAAAAAGCGAAGAAAGAGGTGGCCTTCCCCTTCGGATATGGTCTCTCCTATACGAAATTTGAATATAACGATTTAAAAGTAGAAGAGAAAGAAAAGGAAATAGACATTTCCCTCAAAGTCAAAAACATCGGAAAAAGAAAAGGGGCAGAGATAGTTCAAATCTACGTCAAAGGGCCTAGTAGCGATATCCCTAAGCCGGTCAAGGAATTAAAAGGATTCGCGAAAGTCTACTTAGAGCCTAACGAAGAAAAAGAAGTGAACATCATCTTAAAAAAGGATGACTTGCGTTACTTTAACATCAAAGAGAACCGTTTCGTCTTAGAAAAAGGCTCATACACGATTGAGGCTTCCTCTAGCGCCGATAAAGTCGAACTCGCTGAAACTCTTTTGCTAGAAGGCGAAAGCTTAAAGGATATTTATCCCGATAACATCCTTGAAATAAGCGATGATGGATTCGAAAGACTTATCGGCTACAAAATTCCTAAGCCTAAATTAAAACCGATAACGCTAGAAAGCAGATTCTCTGACTTAAAAGAGACTTTCCTTGGGAAAATCCTCTATAGCGCCGTGCTAAGCGTGGCCAAAAAAGACATGAAAAAAGCCAAAAAGATGGATGAAGGCCCAAGCAAAGACAATAAGATCAAAGGAGCGCTATTCCTATACCGCATTCTCGATTCCAATTCCTTGCTCACAATGAGCATGTCGGCGGGAAGGCAATTCACCTACCCCTTAGCCATGATGATGATGCATCTGGCCAATGGTCATATCTTCAAAGGCCTTAACTGCTTATTTAAGAAAGTTGACGCACCTGAGCTTCCAAACTCAAAGGAGAAAAAACAATGAAAGCGAAAATTATCGATTCGAAGATCTTCGACAGTCGCATCCATTCTAAAAACGTCACCGCGAAAGAGAAGTGGCTTGGCTATTTGCTAGGCCCTTGCGGAGCGTTGCTATTAAATGCGGTCCTTGCTACCTACCTCAATGTCTTTTACACCGACGTTTTGAATTTGAGTCCTCTTTGGGGAGGGATGTTTTTGGTCGTCTTCCCGTTAGTCTCTAAAATCATCGACGCAGCGACGAATGTTTTGATGGGCTATATAATCGACCGGACCAAAACACGCCAAGGCAAGGCTCGCCCCTGGATACTTTTATCAAGCTTTTTAGTGGCGATCACCGGCATTCTTTTGTTTACGGTGCCTTCTACCAACACGACACTTCAAGCCATTTGGGTGGTCATCTCTTATAACTTATTCTATTCCTTTGCCTACACGATCTTTAACATGTCCCACAATTTGATGTGCCCATTATCGACAAGGAATACGATTCAAAGAGGTGGTTTGTCCGTTTTTAACCAAATCGCCACTGTCATGATGAGCGGGATTTTGGTGGCTCTTGTCTTCCCGATGCTTGTTATGCCATTTTTAGGAGCCGATCAAAGTAAATGGATCTTGGTGATGTCGATTCTTTCAATCATCTCTTTGCCTTTGACCTTGCTTGAATATTACTTCACTAAGGAAAGAGTCACTGAAGAAGAGCAAGGCAAAAAAGAAGAAAAGAAACTGCCTTTCTTATTGCAGCTAAAAATCGTCTTAAGCGATAAATATATGCTTATAATCTTCATATATTTCTTGATTTATACGCTGGCAAGCTCTTTGAAAAACCTTGGCTTAGTCTACTATTGCAACTATGTCTTAGGGTCCTATAACGATGGCTCCACCCAAACTTTGGTATCTGTCATCGGAGGAATCCCGATGGGAATCGGAATCTTTGCGGTATGGCCTCTCGCTAAGAAATTCGGAAAAAGGAACGTTACGGCGGCTGGTTTCATCTTGTATGCCTTGGGAAGTGGCATTTGCTGGCTTGCCCCAAGCAATATGGTGATCGTTTTGATGGGCCAATTCATCAAAAATATCGGCGGTCTTCCCTGCTCCTACATTTTCATGGCCCTATTTGCCGATGGGCTAGATCATCTCGAATGGAAATCCGGCATCAGATGCGATGGCGTCGCCATGAGCATTTATAACATAATCGCGGTAGCAATACTCGGCGTTGCCACTTCGATCTTCAATGCTATGCTATCATCTTCGGGCTATATCGCCCCCACTATCGTCGATGGAGTTACAGTGGCCGCCGAGCAAAGCGAGCTATGCAAAAACGTCATCACATTCTCTTTCGTCGGCTTAGAGACATTCACCGGAGTCATTCTTGCCATTCTATTACTGTTCCTCAATGTTGAGAAAACCATTGATCGAAAGCAAATCAAAATCAGAGAATATCAAAAGCAATTGGCTTATGAAAAAGGCGAAGAATACGTTCAGCCAGAAGTTTTAGCGGCTAAAGAAGAGGAAAAATATATCATTGAAAACGAAGAAGCCTTCAAGGAGTCTTTGAAAACTAAATGCGAGAAAAAGCATTTGGATTATGCCGCCGAATTAGAAAAACATAACAAAGCAAAAGAAGAGAAAGCAGCCAAGAAAGCCGAAAAAGAAGCGGCGAAAGAAGCAAAAGCCAAAGCCAAAACGGAGAAAGCTAATGCTAAGAAAGAGGCAAAACTTTCGAAAATGTCTTCTGAAGCGAGAGCAAAACTTGCTGCAAAAGAAGCATCGAAGGAAGAAAAAGAAGAGAAAATTTGGCAAAAAGAGCTTGCCTACGGTGAAGCTTATCGCTCCAAAATCAGCGAAGAATTGAGAAAGGCATCCAATTAATTATGAAAGCCGATAACATCAAAGTGGAGTTTTTGCGCTCTCCAATCGGGATAGATATCCCTTCTCCAAGAATTTCTTGGACTTGCGCGGATGGTCTTTTTCAAAGCGCCTATGAAATCAAGGCCTACAAAGACGGAAAAATAATCTATGATTCCAAGAAAGTGGAATCGGGCAAAACCGATTTCAGCTTCCCTATCTCTTTTAAATCACGGGACCATATTGATTTCGATATCGTCTTATTCGATGAAAACGGTAAGGAAGGAGAGAAAGCTTCCTCTTCTTTTGAAATGGGCTTATTGAAGCAAAGCGATTGGAAGGCCGATTGGATAAGTGGCAATTATAGGCCTAATAAGAAAAAACGTTATCCCGTCGATTGCTTCTTAAAAAGGTTTGTATCCAAAGATATCAAAAAAGCGAGGCTCTATGTCTCTGCCTGTGGTCTTTTCGAAGCAAGGCTCAACGAAAAGAAGGCCGGCGATTTCATCTTTGCCCCTGGTTTCACCGATAATCGCAAAAGAATTCAATATCAGACTTATGATGTCACCTCTTTATTAAAGGAAGGGGAGAATAAAATCGAGGTATTGCTTGCTGATGGCTATTACAGAGGCTCCTCTGGCGCCAAAGGAAGAAGAAACACGTATGGCAAAGAGACAAAATTTATTTTCCAACTCGAAATAACCCATTCTGACTCAAAAATCGAGACGATCGTCTCCTCTTCCTCTTGGGATTGGTCGAATGATGGCCCAATTCTATTCGCGGATCTAAAAGATGGCGAAAGAATAGATGCCAATCGGACTATAAGCTACCAAAACAAGGCGAAAGTGACCTCCTATAAAGCGAATCTAACTAGCTCCAATAACGTATTCGTCAAAGAGCATGAGAGATTTCTAGCACTATCTTCTTTCAAATCGAAAACGGGAAAAACCATTTTGGACTTCGGCCAGAATATCTCAGGCTACATTTCTTTTGAGATAAACGCCAAAAAAGGCGATGAATTGCATTTGAAATTAGGGGAGATGTTAGACGAAAATAACGATGTTACCTTAAAAAACATTCAATGCACCTACAAAGGGAAAAAGACTCCTTTGCAAGAGATAAGCTATATTTGCAAAGATGGCCTCAACCGCTATAAAAGCAAATTCTTTTATGGTGGATTTAGATACGCGGAAATCGATTCCGACATTGAGATTAACCCTGCCAATTTCACTTCAATCGCCGTTTATAGCGACTTTGAGCTGACTTCGAGCTTTGAATGCTCGTCAACGTTATTGAATAAGCTATACGAGAACACTTTGTGGTCGCTTAAAAGCAACAGCACCGACGTTCCGACCGATTGCCCTACCCGTGAAAGAATGGGCTGGACTGGCGATTCGGAGATTTTCTTCAATACCGCGGCGTATTTGACGGATTATGCCTCGTTTTCCCGAAAGCACGTTTCCGATATTTTCGATCGACAATGGAGAAGCGGGAGACTTCCTCAAATTGCCCCATTCGCGAACGAAGATTGGTTCATGTGGACGATGAATGGGTCGGTTGGCTGGGCTTGCGCTGGCGTTTATATCCCTCTTTATTTCTATGAAAGATATGGCGATAAAAGAATCTTAGAAAAATATTATGAACAGATCCTGAAATACGCTTTCTTTATGATCAAACGAGCGGGCAAATGGGGCGGAATTTATGCGCACCATGTGAAGATGTCGCATAAAAACCGCAAATACTTCGTCAATGCTGGCCAATCTTATGGCGAATGGGCGGAGCCAAATGACGTCTGCGCTTTCAAGTGGACTGATTTTGCTGGTCCTCACCCCGAAGAATCAACCGCCTATACCTATTTCACTTTGAAAAGGGTTTTGCTTATCGCTGACATTCTGAATAAGCCTCATGATAAAACCTATAATAAAATCAAGGAATATAGCGATGGGGCGAAAAGGGCCTATCAGGAGTTTGTTACCACAAAAGGCAATACCCTAGACACCGATAGGCAAGCCAAATTAGTTCGTCCTTTGTATATGGGGTTACTAACAAAAGAGCAAGAAGAATACGCTAAAAAACGCCTAATTAAGGCCTTAGACAGCTATTCTTGGAGGCTTGGGACGGGTTTTTTAAGCACGCCTTTGATTTTGGATGTCTTAGAAAATATTGACCTAGATTACGCCTATAAGCTTCTTTTGAACGAAGATATGCCTGGCTGGCTTTATATGCCTAAAGTAGGTGCCACCACGATTTGGGAGGCTTGGGAAGGAGATAGCAGTCCCTCTAAAGGCATCGCTTCCTTGAATCATTATTCCAAAGGTGCCCTGATTGAATGGGTGTTTAGGGAAATGCTAGGAATCCAGATAAGCGATTCTTCGCTAATAATCGCCCCAAAAGCCAATAAGCGCTTAGCCTACGCCAAAGGAAGCTATAAATCACGCTTTGGGGAAATAAGAAGCGCATGGTCGATTGAAAACGATGTCATCACTTATAAAG
>CAVAYV010000012.1:0-26997 GCA_963593015.1 bacterium
TGCCTCCCTGTCACGGAGGAGATCGTGAGTTCGAATCTCATATGGTCCGCCAATTGCAGGTGTAGTTCAGTGGTAGAACACCAGCCTTCCAAGCTGGCCATGCGGGTCCGATTCCCGTCACCTGCTCCAGTTGTTACTTGTGCGCGTAAGCGCATTTTTTTGTTAAAATCAAAAAAAGGAAATTTTGTATGAGATATGAAAACTTACTAGTAGCGACAAATAACGAAGGAAAACTCAAAGAATATAAAGAAATGCTTTCTCCTCTCGGCATAAAAATACATAGTTTAAAAGAATGCGGCATTGATATCGATGTTGATGAAAACGGAAAAACATATCAAGAAAACTCTTATATAAAAGCAAAAGCAATAAGTAAGCTCGTTTCAATGCCTGTAATATCAGATGATTCTGGTATCGAGATTCTTTCTCTAGGCGAACATTTTCCTGGAATATTTAGCGCAAGATTCGCCAAAAGCAATGGGGGATATCAAAAAACATTCGAAATTATCAAAGAAAAGCTCAAAGGAAAAAATCGCTCTGCCGAATTCCATTGTTGTATCTGTTTTTTATCAGAAAACTCCGCAAAACCTATTTATTTCGAAGGAATTTGTAAAGGCAAAATTCTTAATGAACCAATAGGCAATGCCGGTTTTGGATATGATCCTATATTTGAATGCAAGGGAAACGGATTAAAATTCGGAATAGCAAAAGAAGAAGAAAAGAACCATTGCAGCCACCGTTACTTAGCTTTAAAACAATTTGTAGAATTCCTTAAAGAGCAAAAGTAAATAGCATGCCATAGACTATGAATGATTCCGCTAGCAAATATGTGATCATGATGTAAAAATCACGTCTTTTGATGTCGTGTCTAAACAAAGTCGTTGTTAATATGATGTCACTAGTCAAAAATATAATCGTCCCTAAAAGAACGAATAAATACCAGTCATAGCCAAAAAACCAAAATCCGATCGCCGCCACCAAAATCGAAAAAACCAAAATCGAAAAATAAATTGAGCCGCCAATTGAAAAAAATTTGCTTCTTTTGGTTAGAAGATATATCGGTCGAAAAATCAAAGCGAAAATAAAAATAAGAGCGAAAGCAATCAAGAGATAAAAATACCATTCAATTTTAAATGAAACGCTAATTTTGGTTATGGTCTGAGAAATATAAACCAAATGCCCAATCAAAAACGATATTGTTCCAGCCACAAGCCACTTCTTCACCCGTTTCTTAAGCAAAAAGATGTCGCCCAAAAAGCCGAAAAAAGCCCCTAGATAAATAAGCGGCTCATTTGGCGAAACTACAATAGATACAAGCGTTAAAAAGAACAAACAAAAAGGTTTTGAATAGCAACGCAACTTTTCGTTTTCGAAAAAAGCCGAAACCAAATTCACCAAGCAAGATATTCCGAAAAGCGTGGAAAAAACAACAAAAGAAACAAATTGAACTTGGCTTCCCCAAATCATTTTCTACTTATCTCCCCTAGATTCATCGACGCTTGTCTTCTTATTAGAAGAATTCTCTTCTCTTTTCTCTATTTTCTCATATAAAGATCTGAATTTAGGAGTTTGTTTCAAACGCTCAGCATATTCTTTAACGATGGTTGATAAATCGCTGACCTTGCTTGAGAAAGAAAAGAAGACAGGAGATTTTTCTTTCATCCTTTTAGCGTTGTCTTGAACAGCCACTTTCAATTTTTCCCAATCAATGACAAGTCTGGAATCGGCAACTGCCGTCCTGATTTTTGTAGCCAAATGCATTGAGTATCCAAAATCCAAAGCAAGAACCCCAAAAAAGAACCCAATGATAGTCGCAGTAGCTAAGCTTGAAACTCCTTCGATGACCGCAGAGCTTATAGTTACCATTATAGGATGAATGAAAAATAGATAAACAACTCCGGCAACTAACCAAATTAGGCTGAACAACGGGCAAATTATTCCTTGAACGTTTCCCCATCTATTGGAATAATCCCAGAGTTTGATTTTCATTCCTTTGATAAAAATAAGACCAGCTATATATTCCAAAAGGGTCATTGAGACTCCTATTGCAAGTATTTCAATAGTCGTAGCTAGCCAAGAAATTGAGATCCATGAATTCCAAGGCAAAGAGCACATTCCATAAAAGCCAACGACCCCAAAACCGTACAAAGGTAAAAACGGGCCAGTCAAAAAACCCGGATTTACCCATTTTTTCTGAGAAACAAACCGTCTGAAAAATAGTTCAATAACCCAACCGATAGTTCCTCCTAAAAGAAACAAAAAAGCATAACGATAGATTTCCATAGGAACATTTTATCACTTTTAAGCAGCAGACACTTATAATATAGCCATGGAAAATAGTAGTTTATCTAAACGCGAATGGTTTTCAATTATTTTAATCGGCTTTGCAGGGCAGCTCGCCTGGGTAATAGAAAATAATTATATCAACATGTGGGTGTATTCCCAAACAAGGGATAACACTTACATAACTTGGATGACGATTGCCAGCGCTCTAGCAGCAACTATAACCACTTTGTTCATGGGTTGTTTAAGCGATAGGCTCGGAAAAAGAAAAATCTTCATTGCCGGTGGATACACTATTTGGGGTGTGACCGTCTTTTTGTTTGGCCTTTGTTCATATCACAATAGCGAGCTGATGTTTGGAGCGAGTGGAGCTTCTCTCAGCGTAGGGATTTCTATGGTGATCGTCGATTGCGTGATGACTTTCTTTGGTAGCACCGCTAACGATGCATGTTTTAACGCAAGAGTTACAGATGTGACAAATAATAAAAATCGCGGCAAAGTCGAATCGGTTTTGTCGGTTTTGCCATTAATCGCCACCATTTTAGTCCTTTTGATCGCTGGAGCGATTGGTGCAAACGCCAATCCAGATGCCTCCCAAAAAGAAGCCATCGAAGCCAGTGGCGTGACTAGTGCTGACTATTTAGCCAAACCTTGGCTCATTTTCTTTATCATCTTTGGCGCCATTACCTCTTTGATCGGAATTGCCAGTTTCTTCCTTCTACCAAAAGATGATATCAAAAAGCATAAAGACAGTTCATACTGGGCGAATCTAATTTACGGATTTAAGCCAACTATAGTGAAAAAGAATCCGAATCTTTATCTCTCTTTGCTGACTTTTATGACATTTAATATGGCCATTGATGCATTTATGCCCTATTTTATGGTCTATTTCCAAAATGGAACAGAATTGCATGGCTTGGCGTTAAGCGGTATGAGCTTCTATATGCCTTTAGGCATAATCATGATTGTTGCCAGTCTAATAGTCGTAATCCTCGGAGCCACCTTGCTTGATAAAATAGATAAATCAATTCTTTTATTGCCAGCATTAGCTTTAAGTGCCTTAGGATTTATATTTATGTTCTTCAGCGAAGATATTTGGGCGATTATCATTAGCGGAATTTTGATGATGAGCGGCTATTTAGTCGGAACCGCCATCGCTGGAGCGATGATAAGAGATGAGACGCCAAAAAACGAAGTGGGTTTATTTCAAGGGGTAAGAATGATATTTGTGGTATTGCTTCCTATGATTGTCGGAAGCAGTGTCAGCGACAGCGTGATGAAAGCCGTTTATGGGACTTACATAGATCCGACATATGGCACAACCGTCACCGCCCCAAACAAATACATGTTTTTGGTAGCGCTTTTCTTTATTCTTTTAACGTTTGTTCCAGCGACAATCTTATTTGTCCGCAAAAGAAAAAACAAAACCAAAGAAAATATAGAAGAGAAAATCAACTAATAATAAGATCTCCTAAAATCGCGTCGTTAGTAGAGAAAGCCGCGCCTTTTCTTAGATCGGGCAAAGAAATATCTACTTCAGAATAAGCTATATTTGGTTCGAGAATATTTTCACTATACCCATAATCTGATAAATCTATTTCTTGTTCGTTTCCTTTATGATCTTGAAAACTTGCCGTTAAGCCTTTTATTGTGAATCTACTGCCATATTCAACCTTGAAAAGGCCGTCGTCAACGCCTTCTTTTTTGCTCTCGATTTTAAGTTGGCAATCATAAAAAATGGGATATAAATTAATATTTGCCAAATTATAAAAATCTTTGGTGATTATTGCCCCTGGATAAATAAACCCGGTTGTTGTGTCATTATCATAAAAGCCAATCCAAGTCCTTATCTCTTCGTCCAAAGAAACCGTTTTCGTATCTAAAACGCTATCATCTGAAGCTACAGAGCTGATTTCTTTTTGATCGCTTGAAAAGACAAGATGCGATTCATAATTCGAATTCAATGTCCCGATGTAAGAAGCAGTGTCAACGTATTTCGAATCAAATAAATTCACTTGATATGAATTTGGAGTATTGCTAGTAAAATTCGAATAGAATTTAATAGTCAAAGCAGTATCGCTATTTGCAGATCCGATTTTTGTCCATTCGCCATCGTAGCCATAAACATCCAAAGTATAGTTTCCATCTTCGTCTTTGCTGCTGCGGTCCTCATATAACGAACCAGAAGGCAAAGAAGACAAAGTGATATTTCCGTTTGAGGATTCAAAACTGTCTTTGATAGAAGGATCGCCATCGCCATAAACGAAAATGGATTTAGACAAATCTTCAAACGGTTTCAAGGCGTTTTCCTTAAAACTATAGCCGACGAATTCGCTACTATAGCCATAAGAAACGTTCTTTGTTGGTTTATTAGTTGGCATCGCAACACTCTCGCTAAAAAAGTTATATTTTGTACCATAGCCAAATGGATTGCCGTTATTGTCTTTGATGCTTATTCCCCCATTGAAAAAAAGAATTTGGAATTGGATCTGCTTTTCTTCAAAATTCGCATAGACTTTGCAATCGCCTTTGATACTTGTCATATCGACGCTAGATCCAACTTCCGGAGCGTCGTGGTTTTTATACTTATATGCAGGTAAGTTTGTGTCAACTGATTCATAAATTCCCGTCCATTTCGAAAAGGAATAATAATAGCCCGCATTCGGAGACTCTTCTTTTTTGCTCTTGTAAGAATATGCCGTTTGTCCTTCATAAGTTCTAACGGTATTGCTACTTTGCCCATAAGCCACATAGTCATACCCTACGAGATTTGGAGTGACCGAATCATCATAGAAGTCGACTTCAAAAGCATATGTTTTACCATCGTCGGAATCAGAAGATGAAGATGAGCAAGACATTAATCCTGGGATCAAAACCGGCAAGGCTAATAAGAAAAATTTTTTATTAAGGCGATTCTTCATGCACTAATTATGCGTTAGCAAAAAGGTTAAGACAAGTTTTACATTGTAAAACAATGTTGCTCGAAGGAAGTTCAAAGCGTATAGTTATTGCGCATAAGGATTTTGTTTATGAAAAGAAACTCTAACAATAATGGAAATGTCATCTTAGCGCTCGCTGTCAGCGTTCTATCAATCATCGGAATCTTCGTTTTGTTCGCCGATGCTTTTTCTGAAGCGACATGGGGAACAGGATTCGAAGTCATCTTTGGCTTAGAAGATAAAAGCACGGTGCTTTGCCCTGGGCTTTTAGTTGGCTTCATTTTTGCCTGTATTGCCGTTTTCTTGCCATTTCTTGCCATCGTTTTGGACGGAAAGGCTCGCGGAGGGGTCTATTTATTCACCGCTATCACCTTAATCGTGGCCGGAACGATCTACCTTTGTGCCAGACCAATATTCTTAGGAACAAACAATTTCAACACTGATGTTGATGTCAACCGTATCGAATATCTCGGCGCAGGATTCATCACTTCTATCGTCTTCAATTATTTAGGCGCAGCTCTTTGCTTGGTTGGTGCTTATGCCGGTCATGTCAAAAACCAAGACGACGAAGATTAATAGAATTCATTACCTTTTGCCCGGTTTGAACAAAGCCGGGTTTTCTTTTGCTTCCGACCACCCCCTAAGACGCAGTTCTTCAACGACCTTTAAAGCACATCCTTTGGCGTCTTTGTTTATCTCGTTTCCCCAAAATCTGATTACGACATATCCTTCTTTTTGCAAAGTTTCATTTACGATTTTGTCTCTGGCGATATTTCTTTCAATTTTAGGAATCCAATAATCTAAATTAGAATGGATTTTGCATTTGTTCTCTTCGAAATTATATCCGTGCCAAAATTCGCTGTCGCAAAAAACGGCTACTTTATATTTTTTGATTGAGATATCGGGATGCCCAAAAACATGCGACGAATTGTTCCTATAGCGAACCCCGAGAGAGTATAGCTCTTTCCTTAAAGCCAATTCTATCGAAGTGTTTTTGCCTCTTATCCGACTCATTGTGTAAGAAATAGTTTCTTGACTGCGCTTTTTCATGCCATTAATGATATCGCGATATGCTATGCTTTTATCATGATTTCGATAAAGAAAGCAGAATTAACGGATTTACCTAAGATCGGAAAGCTACTAAGAAGAGTAGAGGCTTCCGCTTCATACGAAGGAATCAATTTTCCGATTCCAAAAATAGCAGAGAAAGATTTGCCAAGCCTATTGGAAAAAGGGGATGGCATCCTCATCAAAGAAAAGAATAACATTTTGGGCTTTGCCTATCTGACCCTTGATGTTTGTGCCTATTTTTACCCTGTTACCGAAAATGAAGGCAAATTGATCTCTTTAATAAACAAAACAGACTGCCGAATGGTAGAAGACGTTTTGGTTTTAGTCTACCTTGGCATAGATCCTTTATACCACGGGAAAAGGTACGGAGAGACTCTTTTGCATCACATTTATGCCAAATATCCCCGTTTTCTTATCTTAGCGTCGCTTGATTTGACAAATGAAAGAGGAATCCAATATCTTCGTAATCAAGGCTTTAAAAGGGTTGATGTAGAAAATTTTGAATTCGTAGGAGGAAATAACCAGCAGCTTCTTTTCAAAAGGCTTTAATTAGAAAATTGGGAGTGATAAAGATCGTAATAGAATCCTTTTTGCTTAAGAAGTCCTTCATGGTTCCCTTGTTCAATAATCTTTCCATCTTTCATGACCAAGATAATGTCGCTTCCTACAATCGTGCTTAACCGATGGGCGACGACAAAGCTCGTTTTTCCTTTCATCAATTCGTCAAAAGACTTCGACAAAAGGCTTTCGGTTCTGATATCGATATTGCTTGTGGCTTCGTCTAAAATGACGATCTCAGGCGAAAGCAACATAACACGTGCGACACAAAGAAGCTGCTTTTCACCAATGGAAAGCCCGCTGCTATCGGTGATATAAGTGTCATATCCTTTTGGAAGTCTTTCGATAAACGTATCAGCTTGAGCTTTTCGAGCGGCTTCTTTTACTTCCTCTAAAGAGGCGTCAGGTTTGGCATAAGCGATATTTTCATAAACCGTGCCAGCAAAAATCCATGTGTCTTGCAAAACCATGCCCAAATGCGATCTATAGGCGCTCTTTTCTAATTCCAAAGTGGAAGTGCCATTGACTGAGAAAGCGCCCTTTTGCGGATCATAGAAGCGCATCAAAAGGTTGATGATCGTGGTTTTCCCGCAACCTGTAGGACCAACGAGAGCAACTTTTTGCCCTTTTTTGACGCTAAGAGTGAAATCGTTGATGATTTTTCTGGATTCATCATAAGAGAAGTCCAAATGTTTGGCTGAAATGGTCGAAAATTCATCTTTGATTTCATCTTTTCCGTCATTAAGATCTTTAGGAGCATTAATAGCATTATCGATACGATTAAAACTAGCTAGGGCAAAGCTAACTTCGCTTATGACATCACTGATCTCATTGAATGGCGCCATATAATTAGAGGCATAAACTAAGAAACTCGATAAGTCGCCAACCAAGAATGCCACACCTAAATTCACATTGTTGCAGATAAAGATGGCACCAACGGTGATAACCGCAGCATTGATCAAATTATTGACTAATCTAGTGGATGGGTTAATAAGCGAAGCTCCTAGCGAGGCTCTAAAAACGCTTTTGCGGAACGATTCGTTGAGTTCGGTAAATTCTTCTTTCCGACAATCTTTTAAATTCAAAGTGCTAATGACTTCGCTGTTATTCAAGCTTTCCAAACCAAATGCGCTTATTTTTCCAGAGTCGGCGGCTTGCTGTTTGAAGTATTTAGAGTTCCATTTGCTGACGAATTTGCTAACGATCATCGATATAGGTGTTAAACCAATGACAAGTAAGGCCAATGCCCAATTAACCGTGAACATGAAGGCGATAGTGATAAGAATGGCGACGACCCCGTCAAAAAGCGCCGCGCCTCCGCTAACAAGACCGTTTTGAACGTTCTCAACATCGTTGACTAGACGAAGAAGCAAATTGCCCTTTTCGTTTTTATCCAAATAAGAGACAGAGGTGTGCAAATAGCTTTTATAAACCTCATCACGTAATTTCTTAGTGATCACTTGCCCGACGTAAGCGGTGTAATAGTCAAAGAAATAGCGGAATACGGTCCCTAAAACCAAGCAAATGGTCATAATCAGAATATAATTTCCCAATTTGGAGAAATCGACATTGCCTTGGCAAGTATATAAATAGTTGACTGCTTTTCCCGCTAACAAAGGAATGAATAATTTGGTGGCGATAGAAATAAAGGCGAAAACAAGAGCCAATATCACATGTCCTTTGCAACTTGCCAAATAAGGTTTTAATTTCTTGAAATCTTTCATCTTGAGCTCACCTGCATATTGTAAATATCCGAGTAGATTGAACAGTTCTTCAGAAGTTCATCATGAGTCCCTTTCGCGACTATCTCGCCTTTGTCCATCACAAAAATCATGCTGCAATCCGCTAACGTTGTTGCACGTTGGGATATTATTATCCTTGTAATTCCCTTGTGTTTTGAAATATTTTCTCTAACTTTTTTATCGCTCAGATAATCCAAAGCGCTTGTGGAATCGTCAAGGATTAGGATATCGCCTCCTTTAAGCAAGGCTCTGGCGATTAAAAGTCTTTGTTTTTGCCCACCGCTCAAATTGGCACCAGCTTCTTCTACTTCGTGGTCAAGGAAATCCTTATAGCGGCTAACATACTCGTAAGCCAAAGACTCTTTTAATGCATTTATCATTTCTTCTTCGCTCGCATCCTTTTTTGAAAGCAATAAGTTACTTCTAATCGTGCCTTTGAATAATGATGGTTTTTGAGAAACTAGGGAAATCTCATGGTGCAAACAATCCAAGTCATATTCTTTTAAAGGGTGGCCGCGATAAATAATTTCCCCGGAAGTTGGATCGTATAGTCTTTCTAGCAAAGCGATCAAAGTGCTCTTTCCGCTTCCTGTTCCCCCGATAATGCCAATGTTATCGCCTTTATATATGTCGAAGGTCAAATTTGAAACAGCCGGTTTCCCTTTGCCTCCATAAGATAAAGTGACATCTTTAAAAGAGATAAGCGGAGAGTCTTCGTTTTCATCATTAGAATTGTTGTTTTTGGAATATTTGGCAACATTGTCAATCGAAGGTTTGATCGCAAAGAATGCGTCAATGCGAGATTTGCTCGCTTTTGCCCTATTCAAAGAAACGATCATCCTTGAGAACATCACAAGAGCGTTCAAAATCAAAGTCAAAAAGGATATCAATGAAACAATCGTTCCGGTGGATAAACTTCCTTCATTGACCGCTAAGCCGCCAAGATAAACCACCAAGATCATTCCGGCATTGACAAAAAAGAAAGTCAATGGATTGATGAAGGAATTAAGCTTAGCGATGGAAAGGGACTTCTTTTTATAAGATTCACTTGATTTGACAAATTTATTTTCTTCAAAGCTTTCCTTATTGAAAGCGCGGATTGGTCTAGCACCCTTCAATGAATCGCTCCCTAAAGAAGAGATTTCATCAAGGTTAGTCTGGACTAAACTATATTTTTTCGGAGACAAAACAATCACCGAAGCAATAACAAGAGAACTAAAAATAACAACGCCAAGAAACACCAAGCCTGCTCTCCAATCCAATAAGAAAGCGATGACGGTAGCTCCGACCACCAAAAAAGGCGGTCTTAAAAACAAACGCATAAACATCATGACGCCATTTTGCATTGAAAACGAATCATTCGTTAACAATGTCAAAACCTTTTGTTTCCCGAATTCATTCAATTGCTTTTCTGACAAATCCGACATGTGATTAAAGATGTTTTCTTTTAAATCATGTCCATAATCCGATGAGACTTTGGCGGCGAAATATTGCGCTACCATCGTAACTATGAATGCCACAATCGAAAGTCCAAATAGCAACAATCCGAGTTTTAGCACAAGATCAAAATCATTGTTTTTAATGCCATCGTCAATGATATAGCGGACGATAAAGGGGTTCGCCAATTCGATCACGCATTCAATAAGTTTCATAAATGGGGCGACCCAAAATGGAACTAAATATTTGCGTAATGGCGTCAAAGCGGTAATCGGTTTTGCTTTTTTCATGCGTCTGTTCCTTTCACTTTTCTACTTACTATTTCTTTTTCCGGATTCTTTTTCTTACTCTCTTCTAAGAAAGTGATTGAGGCCACTAATTCCTTTCCTTCACCACTTCCCTTATAGAAATTCCACCCTTCATCAGGGTTCCCTTCCAAATTATCAAACGTCATTTCATTTCCTAGTTGAACGTCTTTAACATCAAGGAATGACCAATGAATTGTGCCGGGCACGAAACCAACATAGAGATTGCCGATGTCGACGATTAATTGCGGCAGAGGGTAAGTGATATCAAAACAATAAGAATGATCTGTTTGATCAAATTCGCCCGGATGAAGTGTTTTTTTGAGCAAATAATCCGCTGGCATGTTATATGAAAGAATCGAATCGGCGAAGGTGTCGCCGTCAAAGACCGGATCGCTTCGTAATAAATGCAAATCCTCGCCAAGTTCGCCTATTCTTTCGCTCGCTTCCTTTAAAAGCGCTGTCTCTTCCCCGTTTAAGCCACTCTCACTTTTTTGGATTTCATAAGCGAATTCCGCCAAGAGATAAAAGCGCAGAGCGGTTGGAACATCCTTAGGAAGGCCTAGCCCGTTTTCATAAGCCCTTCCAAGCCTTAGGCATAGAGACGGAAATATATTCACGTCTTTCCCGACTGAGAAAGTGAACCTTTGATGGCATTCGCCCCATAAACTAGAAAGTATCTCTAAGGCAAATGACTGGTCTATGTGGGTGCCAGTCCCATACATATAGCAGTCTGAGAAATATAAGAAATTCTCTAATCCCCCAAGAGCCATGCCTTTCGCAAAGCACTCATACGCTCCTTTTTCGTCTCTATTTTCATTATTCAGAAGCAAAACGCCAATCCTTGCCAAGGCATTCGGGTTGTTTCGCAAGGGGTTAGAAGCATAATAGGATAAGGCTGTCAGTTTATCGGCTTTCGTAAAATCATCGCCGAATTCATAAAGAGAGGCTAAATCGTAAGTGGCCTTTTCATCCCCGCCCATTGAAAGCAAAGATAAGTATTCGATATATAAATCCTCATTTGCCTTTTTGTGCGTTATTTTCCCTTCTTGATAACGTGTGACATACTTTGTGGCAGCTTCTGGATGCCTTCTCATATAATCATCGCCATAAAATGTGAGATTAAGTTCTTTCAAAAGATCTTTGTCCAAGGGTTCTTTTCCTTCATCGCCAATCACGGCGTCCATCCCGCATTCAGGGCAAATTGCGCTCATGCCCTTTTCATCACTCATCCAATCGCTGATTTTCCGCGCATCATACTGTTGACGGCAAAAAAGGCAAGAACAAGTCTTGCTATGAAGAATTTCGATTTCGTTATTATGTGTATGTTGGGCTATTTCTAATAATTTTTGATCGATTGGCATAAAAAACCTCTCATAACATTTTACCATAACGCGCACGCACGCACGTTAACTATCTATTTAATTTCAATTCCTTCTGAAACGATTTCTAAAACTTTATCGAAATCTAAGCTAAGCTTGTATGAAGACAAATCAGCTTTTTTAATCCAGAAAATAGGTCCTTCTTCGCTTTCTTTTATCTCTCCCTTATAATGTCTCGTTCTAAAAAGAATGCAAAGATGACGAATTTTTTCTTCAGGCAGATTCCATTCAATATGACCCACTTCTTCCAATTCATCGATAATTAATCCTGTTTCCTCATAAATTTCCCTGATCGCGCCTTTTTCTACGCTTTCCTCGTCTTCGACGTGACCACCGGGAAAATTGATTCCGGGCCAATCGTTTTTTAAACGATTTTGCACTAAAAAAGATCCGTCATCGCGGTATATCATCGTCATCGTCGTCAATATTATTTTTGAATCTCTACTCATAAAAAGTATTCTAGACCATCTTCTAGAAGAACCGAATAAGTTTTACAATATGCCCATGAAATTCGCACACACAATCGAAATCCAAAAAGAGATCATAAAGCTCAATAAAAAAATGGCAGCCAACGAGTCCAATGCCGAAGCGTTCAACAATTATTTGGCGAATCGCTCGGAAAAATTATCTAAAAAGTCCCTTCTTTATTTTAGATCTGGCCTCTCTTCCACCGAATCATTCTTGAAAGCGGCTTCGCCTTTTTTGCTTGATGAAAGCGGAAATGGATTACCCAAAAAGGTGACAAATTCAATAAAACCCTTAAACGAAGAGGTTTTCGAGAAAAATCCTTATTATCAAACAATCAGATTCCCAAATGTCAAAAAAGGAAAATGGGAATTGAGAAATTCGTCATACCTTTCTTTTGAGGGATTCGTCTCGGATGAATTAAGGATATTCCCTGACAAAAGCTATGAAGAAATAACGCCATTTGGTTACTTCGAAAAGGAAGTGTTTTATCCAGAAGTATTGGAAAATGGATGCAATTGGATGAGCGTGACACCTCATGAAATCAACACAATGGAAGAGGCGATTGAAAACGCTAGAGGAAAAGTCGTTACTTTCGGTTTAGGAATGGGCTATTTCGCTTTTATGGCTTCCGAAAAAAACGAAGTTACTTCTCTGACCGTAATCGAAAAAGAAAATGATGCAATTGCCCTGTTCAAAGAATTTATTTTGCCAAGATTCCCTCATAAAGAAAAAATAAAAATAATTAAGAAAGACGCGCTCACATTTGCTAAAGGGCAAAAAGACGGAGAATATGATTATTGTTTTGCCGATATTTGGCATTTGCCGATTGATGGTCTTTATTTATACCTGCAAATCAAGGGTATTTTTAAAGATTTCTCTAAAACAAAGATTGATTATTGGATTGAAAAAAGCATGCTTAGCCTCTTAAGAAGGGCAATGATAATTCTCATTTCAGAAGAATATGATGGATCCACCGATGATGATTATGATTTTGCCGCCACTGAAAGCGACGCCTTAATCAACGCTCTTCACTTCAAATTAAAAAACAAGCCCATCAAAAGCAGCGAGGGCTTGCTTACTTTGCTAAGCGATGAATCTTTAAAAGAAATTGCCGCAACTATTTATGATTAAAAGCATATTTTGACGAAAAATATTCCAAAGAAAGATTGAGAGAATGTTTTTTTGCGATTTCATTCAAAGAATCATAAGAAGAATCAGCGCTTATCCATTGATCAATTTCTTCCAAAGTTTTTAGACCGTCGTGCCAATTTTCGAACTCGCCATTTCTAGCTCCTTCTAAAAGGATATCTAAAATATCTTGGCAATTTTTGTTTTGAAGTTCGGGAACAGCATCACCGTTTACATAATCATCGAAAAGCATCTCTCTTAAAGATGTCTCGATAAAAAACTCGCGAACTTCCTTTTCCTCGCCGCTTATTATTTTGGAAGTCTCTTTTGCTTCTTCGCCAAACGGGCTTGCCTCTTTGTGAGAAACCTTCAAAAACACATCCGAGTCAGAATGAGACAAACATCCTTCTGGCTCAACTTTGCTTCTAATAAAATTCCAATCTTTCATTTTATTTATTTCCTTTCAGCATAACATAATCGTCATCGTCTAAAACGATGTCTAAACGTTTGTTAGCATTGTTTCTTATAGCAATATCCAAATGGAATCTCGCTTTTTCAGTTAAAGAATTAAAACCAAACAGACTAATCGTTTGCTTGTATAGATCAATTTTGCTCATCTTGCCTTGTTCTTTTAAGATATCGGCAAAGGCATTTCCCAATTCTATAAAGGAGATATCCGTGATGTCGCGATTTGTCATATCATCATTCAGGCGGTAATAACGATATTCGTTCTTTTGGATATTTTTGTCCCAATAGAACAAAGACGATCCGCCAAGTTCTTTGTCAAGATCAAGTTCCTTGATGGCTTCGTTTAAACGATTTTTCACATTTGTCGTGATGCGGGAAATCCCATATGATTGTTTGACTCTCTCAAACAAATAATGAGCAGAGATCGGGGACTCTTTTTTAACGACTTCTTCAATAAAATCTTTGAGATTATTTCTCACAAAGAAGCGCGCATCATCAGACCAGCTAGCTATTTTTTGCGGATGAAGATTGCTCACTTGATAAGGAATGGCATAGGGATGGGCACAAATTTCTTTTTTGTGCAATTCGACATTCGCCTTACTAGGGACAATCGTCTCCTTAATAGAAACATTCTCCGAAGAGGAATTGATTGCTTTTACGATGTTTTTGATAACCTCTTCTTTGTGATCGAAATATTCAACGCTCCAGACTCGAAATATCTTCCAACCCAGGCGATCCAAAATAGCTGGTTCGACAACATTGCGGTCACGGCATGTAGGGGAATTAACATAAGAATCGCCATCAACGATAACGCCTAAAATATAGGAGTTAGGATTTTTGGGGTCACAAACAGCGACATCTACTTTGAAGTTCGAAGATCCAAAATTCAAAGCAACCTCATATCCGATTCGCCTCAAATCATCAGCCAAGAAGTCAGCAATGCTTAAAGAGGCAACGACGTTTTTGTTATTCGCGTTATTCGGCAAACTTTCCAAACCATTTTCCGCGAAGAGCAAGAAATTTTTAAGATATAACGCCCCGGCGTTTTTTGCTCTTTCCGCATTGATATCGGAAGCTTTCATGGAAGTGAAAACAAGCATCTCTTCTCTAGCGCGAGTAATGGCGACATTGAGTCTTCTTTCACCTTTTTCCCTGCTTAAAGGGCCGAAATTAAGAGAAAGTTTCCCTTTGATAGGCGCGTAAGTGGTCGAGAAAAGAATGACATCCCTTTCATCGCCTTGGACGTTTTCGAGGTTCTTTACGAAAATCGATTCTCCACCAGGCATCTTCTTTTCGACAGACGGTATTCTCTTTTCAATCAAGTCCTCGATGAGATTTTGTTGGGCCTCATTAAAAGTAACGACACCGATAGACTTCTTAGAAAGCTCATCGTTTTTCAAACGACGTTCAATTTCTTTAACGATAGCCTCAGCTTCTTTGCTATTAGTGGATTTCCGCATTTCATAATTTCCACCAACATAGATGCTTTTTACGGAGTTTTTCTCGTCGGACGACGATGGGAAGGTCAATAAATCATTCTCATAGAATTTGTTGTTGGAATAAGCGATCAATGATTCATGTTTGCTCCGATAATGCCAGGTAAGACGTTTTCTTTGAAGGCCCAAAGCAATTGCATCATCCAATAACGAATCGAGATCTTCGTTTACAACGCTGGCAAAGCCGCCATCCTGACTTCTTGTGCTAGCAACAAAGAAATTGGAAGGGGGCATTTGTTCTTGGTCCCCAGCAATAACAACGCTTTTGCCTCTAGCGATGGAACCGATAGCTTCGCTTGTCGGAATTTGGCTGGCTTCATCAAAAACCACAATATCAAAATTATAGGCATCGATATCCAAATATTGCGCTACGGCAATAGGCGACATCAAGAAACAAGGGCAAAGCGTTTTGATCAAGTCGCTGTAGCGATCGAAAATCTGTCGCAAAGAGACGCCTCTTCCACCGTTTTTAATAAGTTTACGCAACTGATAGTTGTCGGTGCTAGGGGCGCTATTTGAAGAGGTAGGATATTTGCAGGTAATCTTAGAGATTGTTTGAACTATAGAAGATTTGTCGAAAGAGTCGATCGCATTTTTATATGAAAGAATTTCATCTTCGGTGATTTTGGAATTCAAAGAACCTAAATTCTTTTCCGCCAAACCAATAATCAAGATACGATAAGAAAGTTCATAAATATAACTTGGTTCAAGATTTTTCTCATTAATCTTTCCATCTAAATAAGCTTCGATTAAAAGAGCTGGGACCTTGTTTTTGGCATCTTCGATGCTATTCAAAAAGGCAACCCATTCAGAAAGCTTGCCTTTACTATTTGTAGCATCACTTAGGGATGAAGCGGCATGCAAATAAAATTCATTGCAATCGGCATATTTATTCAAATCGAATCCAAAACGTTCTTTCAAAGATGCCAAAGTCTCTTCTAATTTTTGGTATTGAGATACCAAATTCGTTTTAGCGTTGCTAAATAAATAGCCCCCATCGGTGGCTAAATGACGGATGGCGTCACAAACGTTTTCGTAACCAAATTCACCTTTTGTATGAATTTTTTTGCCCAAATCTATGATTTCGAATGTTCTCTTTAAGCTATTTCTCGCTACTTCTAATTCTTTTTCATCAGAAATCGACGCGTTGGCGAAAACAGTTCTCACGAAAAAGTCATAATTTTCAATTTTGGAATTAGCGCTTTGATAAGAAGAGAGGGCGGCAAAGGCCAAAGGCAAATCTTTCTTTTTCAAAGCTTTTTTATTTTTAGAATATTTTCGGAGCTGCTTTTTGAGCCTAATGTAGATTTTCTTTCTTTCTAATAAAGACGAAGCTCCTTTGCTGGAATTATATTTTGCAATAAGCATATCGGCATCCACATTCAAAAAGGATTCATTCCAACCTTTGAGCAAAGCATCGCGAGAGGTAATTTTCTCTGAGACGAGATTTAGATATTTCTCCAAGTCTTCTTTTTTGGAATAAAAAGCGTCATTGGAAAGATATTCTTGATAAATATGGGAATTTTCCTGGAGAATCTTGATAATTTGAACATAGGCTTCGATATTTCCTCTAGATTCCGAAAGCCCTTCGTCTTTAAACGTCGCATTGTATGAAGTAAGATGGAAATCTTTCAAAAGAGCTATCAATGAAGGGATTTCTTTGAAAATCTCCTCTCTTTTCTCTAAAGAATATTCTTTGAGAGTGAAAGGAAGGAAAACATTGTTTTGATATCCCCCGATATGGGAACCTTTCAAAGACAGATCTTTCAAGGAATCCAATGCGGATTCATATTCTTCCAAATCTAAATTCGAGGCATATTCTTTATCGATTCCAAAAATGCCTTTCTGGGATGAATATTTGAGACAATTGAGCAAAGCGTCATATATCGAAAAAACATATTTGTCTTTTTTATGAATCCCAAATAAATCGCCGTTTAATTTTTCTTTTAATTCATCCAAAGAAGAGGAATCATTTTCAAAGCCATTGTCATTTTCGATTGGGCCAAGTTCTAACATATCCCCCAATTCTTTCAAAACTTGGGCCTTCGCAGTGTTGATTGATGGGATGGACAAACAGAATCGACCAATACCAAGATTGTCCAAACGCTTTTTGACGACTTCTAGAGCGACACCCTTTTCAGCGACGAAAAGCACGCTCTTTCCATGATATAAAGCATTCACGATCAAATTAGCTATGGTTTGACTTTTGCCAGTCCCTGGCGGCCCATCCAAAACAAACGACATCCCTTCAGCGCTAGCGTTGATCGCTTCGATTTGGCTAGAATCCGCAGGCAAAGGAATTACCAAAGAAGACGAAGGCAATTTCTCATCAAGCTCATCTCGCTTGACCGTCTCTTTGTTTTGCAAATGCAAAAAGCCGTCAACGAAAGAAGATACGATTTCGTTCTCAAGCATCTTCTTGCGATGCGTTTTAATGTCATTCCACATCACAAAGCGGGCAAAAGAAAACAAAGAGAGCGACGTGACTTCTTCAAGCAAAGCCCATCCCTTTAAATGCATTATTTTTTCGCGAACGAAATTAAAAATCAGCCGAGAATCGATTTTCCCATTTCCTTTTTTGGGGAATTCGCCAAAAATCTGCGAAAAATCCAAATCGAAGTTTTCCTTAAAGTATTCGAAGAGGGTCGTATTAAGTTGAAGGTCATCAAAGCTATATTCGACATTGTATCCATTGGTGTTGCGACGCTTTGGCATTTTGACGGGCAATAAGAACAAAGGAGAATAGATTGCTCCTTTTCCTAATTTTGCAGCTTTGTCATTATCGAACCATTTAATAACGCCAATGCTCAAAAACAAAGAATTGCATCCGGTTTCTTCAAACGCGGTGTTGGCTTTCCTAGCAAGATTTTTAAGATAACTGTCAAAATTGGCGTCAACGCTAGTCATGAATAGAGTTTTTTTATTCAGCAACTCTTTAAAGCGAGGGGCTTCAACGCTTTCAAAAGAAAACGGAGCGTGTTTTTCGCTGACCACTATTTTTTCATCTATCCCGCTTGTAAGAACAAAATGATCATCGTCACTCAAAAAGGAAAATAACAAATCGGTATTGAAATTCAAGATCTGCGGAAAAGAATTGGAGAATCTCATATTAATGAGACGATTGGCCATCGATAAATCCAAAAGTTTTTCTTCCCAATAATCAAATTTGCTTTTCCTAGATGGCGAACTTTCATCAATATAGCGTCTATTTGAGATATCAATCTCTGGCGTTTCATAAAGATTATTTTCTCCTTGATCAATAAATTTGATCGAAGAGCCATCACCATCGCTACTAGGAGTCGGCAATGGTAAAATATGTTCTCTTCTAGAAGCGGCGATATCAATCGCATAAAGAAAAGAAGATCCATCCCCCATTTTCTTTTTCGCTTCTTCAACAGAAGATTTAAAATTCAATTTATTTTCTTTAGAGAGACCACTAGGATCTAAAAGAAGGATTCTTTCAAAGCCTTTGCTGGTCAAGGTGAGGATTTCTGAGCCATTATCAATATAAGAATCGTTGGTGATGCCATCATCAAGGCAAACGCCTACCAAAATATCGTTTTTTAAAAAAACAATTAAAGGATTTGAGCCCGAATTTTCAATCAAAGAAGCGAATAAAAGAGCGAAATCTAAGCAATTCCCCTGCTTATTATTCAATATACCATTAGGTAATTGAATATCAGATAAGCACGCTTCAACCAAATCACTATGCAGCGATAAAGATAATTCTTTTTCCTGACATGCCAAATAAATGGCATCCATTTCTTCGATGATTTTATTTGGGTCGTGGTATGAATAGCTTCCAAAACTGGAATCATATTTTTCTTTCAAGATGCTTTCGGCATCTTTTCTTAGAGTGATGATCTTTTCATCTTCAGGTGTAACATAAGAAGCGAGCAGCTCTTTTATTTCGTTACCGATAAGTGAGGAAGACAAAGGAGAAAAAGAGAATTCTTCAGAAGAGGAGCAAAGAATGTTCCCGTCCTTGTCTTTTAACCTAATATTCAAAGTGCCATTTTCGATTTTAGAAAGATGATAGGCGGAAGAAGAATCTAGCGTTATAGAAAAATGATCAGCCTCAGTCGTTTTTCCTTTTTCAATCAAATCAATTTTCAATGGCGCAATTTCACAATGTTTTGGCGTAACGTCAAATTCCACTACACAATGGCTGAAATCAGCATTGCCTTTGTTTTCAATAACAACTCTTTGAATAAAAGAAAAGGAAGTAGAACGATTGTTTTCATTGGCTTTTTTGGCCAGAACATCAGCTTGGTAAAATAAATAATTCCAATTCTTGAGAATGGAAGACTTCAGATAGATTTTGTTTTGGATATTATTAATGTTAGACATAGGACAATTATAATATGAAATAGTTCTAAGTGGCTTCAATGAATTCACTTTTTTATACTATGTATAAATGATAACTTTCGTAATCCAAATAGAAACAAAGGATTAGATTTGTATTAGAATATTAACCCAAAGGCGGCTTTTTATGTTACATTACGAAATCACTGAACCATATATCAACTTCATCGCAACTCTTCCTTTCGCGGAAAGAGGGAACCTTTTGTGGAAGTCGCAAGCCATACTTTCAAAAGCAAGCGGCTACCTCAAAATGAAAGTCAAAGATCTAACTAGCGAATTAGGAATATATAAAATGAGCGATAAAACCTACGCTCTCATATATTCTGATTTTCAAAAAATCGTTTTGATCGATGGTAAAAAGAGCGAAGATATACCAGAATTTTCGCAAACAGAAATATTGCCAATATTATCAATGTCCATAAAGGATGCCATTTCAAACATAGGCAATAGCGTTCCGGATGATGAACTCGAACATTATTTAGAACAAAATTATTTTACTTCTTGGTTTATCCATTTTTTGAGTAGCATTCCTTCCATCTATCGCAAGGCCATCTCCTCAAAGGAAGAGACTTCGGCAACTATCGCACCAAAAAAAGAAGAGGCAACATCAAAAGAAGAGATCAAAAGAAACGCCCCGACAAGAATGTACGTCCCTTACGAACCAATCGTAAGCAAGCCAAAAGTCAAGCAGGCTATTTTTAAACCGGCATTCATAGTAGAAAATAATAATTCGGCTAGAATCGATAAGCAGCCAACGTCCGAAGCCACTGCAACGATTTCTAAAAACGTTCAATACAGAAAAGCAAATTCCGCCGATGGCGAAAAATATGAAAGATTAGTCTTAAAAGAACTTCAAAAATCTTACCAACAACGTTTGGAAAAATTAAAAGAAAGGGAAACAGGATTAAAATCCGCCCCAGCGAAAAAATTAAGCCACGTTAAATTTGCTCCAAAAGAAATCGTCATCTCTTATACGAACCAAGGAACATGCTTAGACCAATTAATTAAAAAAACAACCCAAAACGGCTGCCGTTTAAGCTCAGATGATTGGAAGATTCTTCTAGCTAACACGGTAAACGAATATTTCGCAAAAGAAATCGAATACCGCTATCCAAATCATGTCGTTTACACAGATGAGCCAAACAAAGGCAATCTTCGTTTAGCAATCATAGTGAAATATGATCGTTCAGAAAAAGTCGATGATGATGAGCTTTATGTTAAAAAAGTGAAATCTAAAACGGCCGCTTTCCAAAAAGAGCTTCCTTCTGGTGCCTTTGAAAATATCGATGATGACGATTATTTAGATGCGCTAGAAAGAAAAGGCGACTACACGATTAGAAAAGTGAAATCTAAAGTTGCCACTTTCACACCGAAAATCGAGTTCGAAAATATAAATGATCTTGATGATTTCGATCTATCGTTGGACATCAACGGTTTTTTGGTCGATGAGAGCGAAGAAACATGCATCAATGATGAAGAAGACATAGAAGAAACACCAGAAGAAGAAAATCACGAACCTTCCTATCCTAAATATTGGAAATGCTTCTTGTGCGGTAAGAAAAAATCTTATACAGGCGAACCGGCAGAGACGGTAAAACTAAAAGACGGCAGAACTGTTTATCTATGCAAAAAACATCGTGGAAAAATGTAAAATAGCAAAAAACAGCTTGGATTTGCTGAAATAAAAGCACATTTAGCGCTTCTTATTTAATTGGTTTCATATGGAAGCGGCCGTAAACTTGAGACAAAGGTATGACTTGGACAAAAGCTGATGGCTCTTGCTTTTTTATCAAATTTGTCAATGGCCTAACTTCGTTATTCGAAACAACCATCGTAATAATGTAATTCGGTTTGTTAGAGTAGACGCCTTCCGCCTTTATTCTAGTGGCTCCATGAGGGAAACTATCGACTAACACATCTCCTAATTCAGAATTATTGGTGACAATCTCAATTTTAACTTTTTTGTTTCTCAAATGGATTCGATCAATGACTAAAGACGAGGTAAACAAGTAAAGCAAAGTATAGAACGCTCTAGCGATATTGTGTCCGACTTCTACCGTATCAAATTTAGCAAGCGCAATAGAAATCAAGGTATAGCATGTTAAAGTGACGCCATTTAAGATTACTGAGTATTTGCCCACCAATGTGCCTTTTTTCAAACTTATGTAAGTGGCAATGATGTCAATTCCGCCAGAAGAAATATCGACCAAGAAGGCCAAAGCGCTAGAAAGACCGATGCACAATCCGCCAAAAAGGGCGCGTCCGATCATTCCGCCCCCATAGGAAGTGACGAATTCGAAGACAACACCGAAAGCAGGAATTCTTTCAACGCTTATCAAATTAATGAACAGTGAAACTTCCAAGCAATTTATAGCGGTAAAAATCGCAAAACGTTTGCCAATCTTTAAGAAAGCTAAAATAAGAAGAGGAATATTGAGCAAAAAATACAAAATTGAAATCGCTAAATGAGTGTCTTGGATAACCCAACCACAGAGCTTGAAAAAGAGGACGATCGTTTGGGAAACGCCACTCATTCCGCCTGAAACAATGCTTGGTGCATCTGTTTTAACACCATCAATAACAACCGTATGGCCGGTCACATCCATAAAACAATTGAAACCAAAAGCGAAAATCAACGCGCTGATTGTCGAAACAAAGAAAATCCAAGCCCATTCAAACCCAGTCTTGCAAGCAGGGTGATCGTAAAACCATTTTTTGGTCTTGTTGACGTATTTTTCTTCTTTTTCTTTAATTTTCATACGCCAAATTATAATTGTTTTTCATCACAAAACTACAATAACTAGAAAAATATGCCCATCAAAGATGGGAAACCTTAAAACGATTGTTGCCACCGTAGGTGGTCAATGTTAGAATTATCGCGCTGATTTTATCAGGCTTCTTTTTCGGAGGTTATTATTAATGCTAATTCTTAAAACAGTTGGTTCCTTCTTCGTCAAGGTTTGGCGCTGGATCAAAGAAACCGCTTGGGTTCAACCTTTGTTAATCGTCGGCGCAATCTTCGCGATCATATTCTCCATCCCTTATATCACTGATTGGGTTTCTAGTTGGGGATATGGCTCAACCGGCGCATTCTTCACCGCTAAAAAGCAAACCCTTGAAGGCGAAGTGACAGACAATGCAGCCGTCGACTATATCACCAAAGCCGACGAAATCACCACAGATATCTATAACAATACCAAAAAAGCCTATAACGGCGACACCGCAATTGACGCCAGCGTTTATGGAGATAAGTTCTTCTTTGTTTACACTTCCACTTCTTGTGATGGTTGCAACAAAGCCGAGAGCGGATTCAAATATTTGAGTGAGCAATGGGCGAACAAATATGTTCCAAGCGACAATCGCTCATTCAAACTTTATACCATCTTTGCCGATGAAACATCATCCAACGATTCCGATTACGATGAAACCGCAAACGACACCACCGCTTTCCACCGTTATTTAGGACGTCATCTCGATTTCTTCAATTCCACTTCCAGCCATTTGCAAGATGCCCCTTACAAAAACAACAAAGGCATCAGCGATACGAACTATGGCTATTACGAACAGCCAGATTTCACGAACTTCAGCACCCCAACGATCTTGCTTGTTGATTATAGCGAAGAAGCTATCAACGCTGGTCGCGGTGGAGTTTCCGAAATCATCTTCGGAGTTGACGGAGACACCGATGCCGAGAGAGCGAATGTTCTCATCGATATGTGGAACCATTTAGATAACGATATCACAAATCCATTCTCCTCCGTTTATCGTAGCTAATTCAATGCCATGGAAACATGGCATTTTTCTTTTTTAACCATTAAAGAAAGTTTATAATCTTCCTATGAATATCGAGACTAAACTTATAAACGTTTTAAAAATCAAAACTTATACTAAGGAAGAGAAGGTTCCATCGTTGGGTTCATTCATAATCAATCCTTCCAGTTTGAAATTTGGGGTTGACCAAATCGCTTTAGAAACGGCTGATGAAATACCTTTTATCCTATTTAATAAGAGAGATAACGAATTCGCTGCTTTAAAGATCGATTTAGAAGATTCATTAAATGAGAAACTTCTGAAAGAAATTTCAGTCATCGCAAAGAAAGAAGATCCAAATTACTTATATTGTTATTTTGGCCCGTCTTTGACTTTTGCAAATGTTCCTGTTTCTCGAAACATCATCAAAAAAGCAATGGATCTCGGATATAAGGCAGCGGTTAAAAAAACTAACAACGTCGATTATTTGGATTTGCAAGTTATTAATGTGGAAATGCTTAGGAAAGTTGGCATTCCATTCAAAAACATGACAATTTCCAATTTTGATACCTTTGAAATGGAACCTTATTTATATAGTAAAAAACGCGGAGACGCCAAAAATAACATCACCACGATCGAATTGATGAAGTAGGGAAGCCTACTTTTCTTTTTTCTCAAACATTTCCACCACGATCGGAGGGACTAAAGAACTGATGTCTTTCCCACCTTGATGAAGCTCATTTATTGCCGTAGAGGAAATAAACAATTCTTCTCTTCTTGACATGAAGAAAACCATATCGATGGAAGGATCGGCGATTTCATTGGCTACCGCCATTTGAAACTCGTATTCAAAATCAGTAACGGCGCGGAGGCCGCGAATGATATGCTTACTGCCAATCTTGCGACAATAATCAACAATGAGCCCTGGATAGAAATCCACTTCGACATTAGGAAATTCTTTGGTCGCTTCTTTCATCATCAATAGTCTGTCCTCAATTGAAAAAACGCTTTTCTTAGCAGGGTTAACAGCTAGTAGAAAAACAACTTTGTCAAAAAGGCCAACCGAACGACGAATTATGTCAATATGACCATTGGTAACAGGGTCAAAAGATCCAGGGTAAACTCCGATTCTCATACATTCCTCCAATAAATGGTGACACCGCTTCTTCCATAACGATATTTCTTCTCTTTTGGAAATTCGATGTTCACAAAAGGCTCTTTTTCATATTCCAAAACTAGAATACCATCTTCGGTCAATAAATCATTATCAATTATGAAATTGACACTTTTTTCATAGGCGTCGAAGTCTTTGTAGGGCGGATCGACAAAAATTATCGAAAATTTCAAATTCTCTTTTTTAAAAGATTCTAGAGCCGTGAAATAATCGCTTTGCACAACCTTTGAATTCTCTATCCTTAAAAGTCTGAGATTTTCTTTGATAGTTTCGAAAGCCTCTTTTTCTTTATCAACAAAAACGCAGCCTTTTGAACCTCTGGAAATAAATTCAATTCCCATCGCACCACTTCCGGCAAACAAATCCAAGACGAAAGCACCTTTTAAAGAATCCCCCAAAGCGTTAGCTATCCCCATTCTTACAATTGATTTTGTGGGAACATCCAAATACGAAGGGACTTTAATCTTTCTGCTTCTGAATTTTCCAGCGCCAATAGCAATCATTTTAGCTCACCAATCGAAGGGACTTTTTTTCGATATGCCCCGAAAATGATATCATCAATTTGCATGTATAAATCCCTTACTTCAATAAATGCTTCATTGTATCTTTTAGTAACATCTAAAGAATCAAGCTTTAATTTGCTTTCATAAAGAGAATGGCTGGCCAATTCTTTCTCCTCTTTGCTCAAGGCGTTAGCTAAGCTTTCTTCTTTCATTTTGACTTCTTTCGAAATGACGATAACATCTTTGTTTTTCTCAATCTCTTTTTCCAATTCATCCAAACGAAGCACTCTTGGATCGTTTTTTAAAGCCTTATTTAAGAGTTCCAAATCTTTTATCGCCAACTCAGTCATGACTAAATTATAAAGCAAAAAGATTTTCCAGTAGAACTAGGAAGAACATTTTCTTTTAAAACAATGATAGAATAATAACATGCTAAGAATTGTTAAAGACAGTGCCACTTCTTTAAGAGCGAGATGCAAAGAAGTAGCGACTCCCCTTTCAAGCGAAGACAAAACTCTGATGTACGAGATGCTTGAATACTTAAAAAACTCGCAAAACGAAGAATATCGCGCCTCTCACCCCAAAGTAAGAGAGGGCGTAGGCTTAGCCGCGCCACAAGTCGGAACCAACAAGAGAATGCTTGTCATTTATTATCCGACAAGTGAGGACGGAGAATATGTTCAACATATGCTCGTCAATCCTCAAATCATTTCAAATAGTATCAAGAAATGCTATTTAGCAAATGGAGAAGGTTGCCTTTCAGTTGATGAAGATCATCCAGGATTAGTCCACCGCGATTACAAAATAACCGTTAAAGCTTACGAAGCATCAACAGATGAGGAAGTAACAATCAAAGCCAAAGGTTATGACGCAATCGTTTTGCAACATGAGATAGATCATTTAAATGGGATTCTTTTCTATGATCACATCGATAAAAAGGATCCGATGAGACCACTACCAGGAGCGATTCAAATATGAAGAAAAAAGCATTTTTATTTCTCGCCGCACTCTCTTTAACAAGTTGCTCTGGCACTAATTCTTCAAAAATCGACAGAACCACGAATAAAAGCGCGGAGCTCAACGCTTCCTTCAAAGTTTTGCAGTTGACAGACCTCCATTTCACTTATTCCACAGACGTAAAAAAAGTTAGCAAGTTCGTCAGCGCCAGCGTAGCTTATGCTAATCCTGACTTAATCGTGGTAACCGGGGATTCTTTGTATAATTCCAGCAAAGGAGTCGTTAATAGCCTTTTCAATATGCTCGAAAGCTGGAAAATTCCTTATTACTTCTTGTTTGGAAACCACGAATTCCAAGGTTCTTATAGCGAATCCTGGTTTATGAACAAACTCTACTCAACCGAATATTGCTATAATACCGAAAAAGGCACAAATGACGAATCAGGATATAGCGATGATGTCTTTACCTTAACTAAAAGCGGCAAGCCTTTTTTCCAAATCTACACTTTTGACACCCATAACAGCATCAACATCGATGGCGTCACTTATTATGACACCATAAAAGACGACCAAATCGACTTTTATGAGAGGGAAGCCAAAAAGGCCAAAGAGCAGAACGGTGGAGTCAACGTCCCATCTTTAGGATTCCTTCATATCCCACAATGGGAAATAGTAGACGCTTATGTCTCAAACAAAAACGGCATCATCGGTGAGCTTCATGAATCCGGATACTCCAAAATCCCTGAATTAACGGAGAAAAACGGAGGCAATCCTCTTCCTTTCTATGTTTCCTACAAAAAGACATCCTTTTTCGAAAAAGCAAAAAGCCTCGGAATGAAAGGGATGTTCTATGGCCACGACCACGCCAATGACTGGGTCGGAGAATACGAAGGGGTCGCTATCGGATATGGCGTTAAGGCCACTCGTGAACTTCAATATGGCAGAATGGAAGCAGGATACGACATGATCGGTGGC
>CAVAYV010000013.1:0-44958 GCA_963593015.1 bacterium
GTTTAGTGAGATGCAATCTGACTATAATATGGAAATAATTTTATGAAAAAAGGCTTGTTAATTATCATTTCGGGGCCAAGTGGGGTTGGCAAAGGGACTATTCGCAAAGAATTAATGAAGGATATTTCGTTGAATTTATTTTATAGCGTGTCCATGACTACTAGAAAAATGCGTCCTGGCGAAGTCGATGGGAAAGATTACTATTTTGTCAGCAATGATGATTTCAATGCCAATATCGCTAACGGAAACTTGTTGGAGCATGCGACTTTCGTTGGCAACCAATACGGAACGCCTCTCGATAAAGTCGAGGAAAAGCGCAACGAGGGAAAGAATGTTATTTTGGAAATCGACGTTAATGGAACCGAGCAAGTTCTCAAGAAATTAGCCAATGATGCCCCTGTTACTTTTTTCATAATGCCGCCAAGCTTCGCGGCTTTGGAAGCTAGAATTCGTGGCAGAAGCACCGAAAGCGAAGAAATAATTCAAGAAAGACTTGGCAAAGCTAGCAAAGAAATGGCTTTGAAAACCAAATACCAATACGTGGTTTACAATGATGATGTCATTAGGGCATCAATTCAAATCGAGAACATAATTCGCGAGGAAATTCGTAGGCATAACACATCTGGCGACCTATAATTTCTTTTGATGCTGATACTTGATGTCTTAACTCAATTTGGTACGCAGTCTTTAGACCGCACTTTTACATATGTGGCTTCTGATAGCACAAAAGTGGGTGAGAGATTTAGGGTCGTGATAGATTTCAATGGACGAGAAGCCGTTGGCTTTGTATTACGCGTGCAGAAAACGTCTTTAAGTTTAGGCGAATTGGAAAAGCAAAATGGATATCGCTTTAAATTTATCAAAAGAGTCATCGACGAAGAGCCCTTGCTCAATGATGAACTTATGGATTTAGCCAACAAAGTCAGCGAATATTATTTATCGCCATTGGCCAGCGTCTTGCAAGCAATGCTCCCTTTATCATTATCGCCAAAATTAACTTCCTTGAAAGGCCCTAAAATCGCTTATGAAAAATGGGTCAAAGCGGTTTCGAATGATGAAAGCGATTTAACCGATAAACAAATAGAGATGCTTCGTTTAATCAATAGAAACAGGGAAATTTTAAAAAAAGAAGTTGGTTCTGCTGCGATTTTAAATAATTTGCTTAAGGCTAAGCGGGTCGAAATCGTTCTTAAAGAAAAACAAAGATTCGTAATTCCGGAAGAAGAAAAAGAAAATCCTCATCCTTTAACTCTCGACCAAGAAAAAGCTTTGAATGACATCCTGAATTCCCCTAAAGGGGTAACGCTTCTACAAGGCGTCACGGGATCTGGCAAGACTGAGGTTTATCTTCATCTTTCCGAAAAGATCTTAGAAGAAGGGAAAAGCGTTTTGATGCTTGTCCCGGAAATAAATTTGACTCCTGTCATGGTGGAATATTTCTCCCGCCGCTTTGGCAAAAAAGTTGCGATTTTGCATAGTGAGCTCACGCAAGCCGAAAGATACGACGAATATCGAAGAATCAAAAGGGGCGAGGCTTCGATTGTCGTCGGGGCAAGAAGCGCCGTGTTTGCCCCGCTAAGCAATATAGGGCTCATCATTTTAGACGAAGAACATGTTGAATCTTATAAGCAAGATAACCCACCTTATTATCATGCGAGAGAAGTTGCCATAATGCGTGGCGAATTTTTCAAAGCAAAAGTTCTTTTAGGGAGCGCTACGCCTACATTGGAAACCAAAGCCAGAGCTTTGAGAGGAGTCTATGGGTATGCTTGCTTGCCACATCGAGTCAATGCCAGGCCTTTGCCGAAAACAACAATCATAGATCTGACTGACCGTTCCAATTACGAAAAAATATCTCAAAAGCTTTCAAAACCATTATTAGCTAAACTAAGAGAAAAGCTTGCAAAGAAGGAACAGGCGATTCTTTTAATTAATCGGCGTGGCTATTGGACAAACGTCATGTGTGCTTCATGTGGAGAGATTTTCCTTTGCCCGAACTGCAAAGGCAATTTGACTTATCACGAAGAAGACAAAATGATGAAATGCCATCATTGTGGCTTTGTTATGCAATTTCCGAAAGTCTGCCCAAAATGCGGATCGACGAAATTGATGCGAACTGGATATGGCACTGAAAGAATCGTTAAAGAGCTGAATGACATTTTTAAAGATGCCAAAGTGGCAAGGCTTGATAGTGATATCTCAAAAGTTTCAAAGAACGTCGAAAAAACCCTAAAGTCTTTCAAAAATGGGGAATACGATATTTTGGTAGGCACCCAGATGGTTGCTAAGGGACATGACTTCCCAAATGTTACTTTGTCTGCCGTTGTTTTGGCCGATATCGGATTGTCATTGCCAACTTACCGAGCTAGCGAAAGAACTTTCCAATTGATCGCGCAAGCGGTTGGAAGAAGCGGAAGAAGCGTGAATGAAGGAGAGGCACTCATCCAAACATATAATCCAAGTCATTACGCCATCAAATTCGGGGCAAAACAAGACTACGAATCATTTTTTGTCAAAGAAATGCAAGAAAGGAAAATTCAGCAATATCCCCCGTATGTGTATCTATTTCTCTTAAGTTTTTATGCCAAAAACGAAAGCAAATGCATTCAGGCCGCTATGGACTTTATCGGCGAAATGAAATCAAAGTCATTTGAGAATGTCACCTTTGTCGGTCCTATTACCCCTTATTATTCGATGAACGAGGGTCGTTATAATCGTGTCGTCCTCATTAAATGCAAAAACCCAAAAGAAGTGCGGCCCTATCTTTCCGATATGGCGAAGAAATATAGCGGCATGTCTGGCGTTGATATATACATTAATGTCGACCCTTTGGACTATTGAATCGATTTTCGCATATTCTTTATGCGCGTAGCACGCGTGCGTGTGCTATAATTTTTCTCGTTGGAGAAAAAAATGATTACCATTTCTGTTTTAGGATTAGACCAATTTGTCGTTGGCCACTATAGCAAGATCCATACCGCCAATCTTGCCGAATTATTTGAGACTGATAGCGAAGACATTAATTTTTATGCGCCGTCATCGATGATTTTTCATAATGGCGTTGAGCAAACTAGCTGGAATACGGTGATTCGCGTATTGGCCGAATGCAAATATAGGCAACTAGAAGGCAACGTCGCCGCTTATTTATTGAAGACGTTCTCTGAATTTTCCATCCATGTCCAGGTCGTCTTCGAATATTACGAAGAAGAGAACTTCTACGAAAAAATAAACGAGGAATACCCTCGCTACATTACCGATTCCAATTTGGTTAACATCGAAGATGAAGAGAGCTATGAATCTGATGATGATTGCGATGATGAAGATTGTGAAAAACATCATCACGACGATGAAGAAATCTATCTTGGAAATGTTTTTGAAGGTTTCGAAGATAAGCTCGCTGGCAAGAACAAAAAATAAAAGGAGAGTGTATGGAAGAATTAGATTTAGCGTCGAAAATTTTAGATGACATCATTGATAACGACACTTCGTTCAATGAAGCTTTAAGGAAAGTTTTTCAAGTCGAAACTGAGTTGCGTCCTTTGAGAAAAATCGTTGCTGCGTTGGTTGGATGTGAACTGCGCCATTCAATCTTGTTTGATTTTTTGACAAAGGATTTGCAAGATTTTTCAGTTGCGGAGAAACGCTTTGTCTCTTTGGCGCTTAGCGATTTATATTTTGTGAGACGTTTTGCCAAAGAAGATATCACTAATGCTTTGAAAACGCGCTTAGGGGATGAGAAATATTCAGCAATTGAAGAACTTGCGAATAAATCCGATTCCACCAGCGCTTTGATTCCTGAGAGCCTTCCAAAGAGCAGCAATCGTTATCTGACTCTTCGCTATAACACTCCTGAGTGGGTTTTAAAAATTTGGGAGCACTATGGCTTTGGAACCACCTATAAAATCTTGAAGAAAAATAACAAACCTTTAGTGAATTCGGTTCGTATTAGGGATGTCATTTCAGAAGAAGAATTATTGAACACGAATGACTTCCACAAGACTAGCGTGCCTGGAATTTTGACCTACACTGGGAAAACCGCCTTGCGTAAGCTTCCTATCATGAAGGATGGCAAAATCTTTCCGATGAAAGCCGCTGCCAAGGCCTTGCTTGATAAATACAAAGTGAGTGAGCCAAGTGAAGTTCTTTTATACAATGGCAACAAGGACTCCTCACTCTCAAAGGAAATCATTGAACAATACGGATCGCGTGTTGGAATTAACTTAGGCGTCAAATCATTGGCGGATCATCTTGATGTTTCAAAACTCATCAAATCCCTGAATTTGAAGAATGTCAATTTTTTCGAAGCTGATCCTCTTAGCATGAATGCGGCCATTTCTCGACCGATTGATTTAGCGATTGCCGCGCCAGATAGCTCTAACTTTGATTTGATTCGCGAACAGCCTGACTATTTGCTTCATTTCAAAAAAGATTCGATGGACGCATTATTCCAACAAGAGAAAGATACTTTGGAAGGGGTCAGTAGTTTTGTTGCCGAAAAAGGAAAACTTATCTATATGGTTTTCACTATCTCCAAAAAAGAAGGCCATAACACCATCAATGAATTCTTATTAAAACACCCTGAATTCCATATGATTGAAGAGAAACAAGAATTTCCATTCGAAGAATACGACACCGCTTTATACTACGCTGTTTTGGAAAAAAACAGCAATCTCGCTAAAGATAGTGGATCTCTAGACATATTGCTTTCTTCAGCTAAACAAACAGAGAGCATTGCTAGCTTTGAAAGCAAATGATTATGAGTAAGAATTTATTTGGGTACACTTTGAAATCCTTAGCGGAAGAGATGGTTTCAATTGGCGAAAAACCATATCGAGCCACCCAGCTTTTCCAATGGATTTATGTCAAAAAAGTCTATGATTTCGATTTAATGACTGATATCTCTAAAAATTTTAGAGAAGTATTAAAGCGCGATTATTGTCTAACGTTGCCAAAAATTTTCCGCCGCCAAGATTCTAAAGATGGCACGATCAAGCTTCTTTTGGAAATGGAGGATGGCGCGAAAGTAGAAACCGTTTTAATGCGCTACGATTATGGCAATGCCGTTTGCGTTTCTAGCGAAGTCGGCTGTTCGATGAGCTGTGCCTTTTGCGCATCTGGACTTTTAAGAAAAGACAGAAATCTCACTAGTGCCGAGATGGTTGGAGAGATTTTAACGGTGAACAAAATCCTAGAAGAAGAAGGTCAAAACGTAACTCATATCGTTGTCATGGGCACAGGCGAGCCATTTGATAACTACGATAATGTTTTGTCTTTCGTCCATATTGCCAATGAGGCCAAAGGCTTAGCCATTGGGGCGAGACACATAACAGTAAGCACATGTGGCTTAGTTCCAGGCATAAAGAAATATGCTGAAGAGACCATTCAAATCAATTTGGCGATTTCCTTACACGCCCCGAATGACGAGATTCGTCAGCAAATCATGCCAATCGCGAGGCACTATCCTTTGGATCAGTTAATGGATGCCGTCCATTATTATGAATCCAAAGGGGGGAGACGGGTCACTTTTGAATACATTTTGCTTAAAGGAATAAACGATTCAAAGGAATGCGCAATCGAATTAAGCAAGCTGATTCGCGGCACCTTCGCTTATGTGAACTTGATTCCTTATAACCCCGTAAAAGAAAAACCATATGAGAGGAGCAGCGAAAAAACCATTCGCGCTTTCAATGACGAACTCCGCAAAAGAGGCGTCAATTGCACGATTCGCAAAGAATTTGGCACAGATATCGATGCGGCATGTGGCCAATTGCGTGTCAAGGTCGAGAGGGGCAAATAAATGGCTAAGGAAACTTATTACAATGGTACTTACGCTTATCGCACTGACGTTGGAAAAGTGAGAACAAACAATGAAGATCAGGCTTTCGTCACTTTGAATGAAGATGGTGAGGTTCTTTTGCTTGTTTGCGATGGGATGGGTGGTGCCAACAAAGGTGATTTAGCGAGCAAAATCGCTAAGGAAACCATTTCCGAGGCTTTTCAAAAAAAGAAAAAAAGCCGTGTTAAATACCAAGATGCTTGGTGGGCTGGAAAAATAATCAAAGAAACGAATGCGAAAATTTTCTCAATGGGAGAGAATGACCCAACCTGCAAAGGCATGGGCACCACTTTGACGATGGTCATTTTGAGCGGTGAAAGGCTGCTTGTTGTTAATTTGGGCGATTCCAGAGCATATCTTGATAATGGCGAAGAGCTAAAGCAAATCACAAAGGATCAAACGTATGTTCAATATTTGGTCACGACTGGCAAAATCAGCGAAGAAGAGGCTTTGTCTCATCCGGACCGTCATGTCCTTATGAACGCTTTGGGAATCTATCCTTCAGTCTCAATTTCCTACGAATTCATGCCATATAATGGGGAATCCATCCTTCTTTGCACAGACGGTTTGTATAATCAGCTGCCGCCAGAAACGATACACACCATCATTAATACCAATGAAAGAGCTGACCAAAAAGTCACATCTTTGATCGCGGAGGCTAATTCTAGTGGCGGTAACGACAACGAAGGGGTTTCATATTGGGAGACTATTCTATGATTGGACGCGGAGACAGAATTGACGAACGCTATCACATCGTAAATCCTATCGCTCATGGCGGAATGGCCGATGTTTATGAAGCATATGATGCCGTAACTCGCAAGAATGTCGCGATTAAGGTTATGCGAACTGAAATGCTCAAAGACAGCAAAAACATCACTCGTTTTCAGCGCGAATGCATCGCTGTCGCAAGCCTTAATAGCCCTTATATAGTCAAAGTTTATGGCCAAGGAACAATCGAAGGAAGGCCTTATATGGTCAATGAATATGTCCGTGGTGAGACTCTTCGCGATCGTTTGAATTTTACGTCCGTCCATCATTTGTCCTTGCTTGAGGCATGCGAAGTGATGCTTCAATTAACTGAAGGCGTTCAGTATATCCACGAACATGGGATAGTCCATTGCGATCTCAAACCGGATAATCTTTTCTATCTTAGCGATGGCTCGATAAAAATAAGCGATTTCGGCATTTCTACGGAAATCGGCGAAAAAACCAAAGGCGATGCGGTCAGCGGAACCGTTCATTATTGCGCCCCTGAGATACTGATGGGCAAACCAAGCAGCCCTCTATCTGATATTTATTCAATGGGCATCGTCTTTTATGAAATATTGGTCGGCAAGATCCCTTTTGATGGGGATAATCCGGAAGAGATTGCGATAAAACAAATCAAAAGCCATTTCGACGAGCCTAGCATAGCCATGCCTTCAATTCCGAAATCTTTGGATAAAATCGTTGTAAAAGCTTGCCGAAAACGTCCTGAAGAAAGATTCCAAAGCGCAAAAGAAATGCATGAAGCCATTGAAGAGGCTTTGAAAAACAAAAAGAATTTTAAGGAGAAAAAAGGTTTTCTGTCGAGAATCTTTGGGTTTAAATAATGTTTGATTTAAGGTCTATTTCATATCCTAAAGCTAATCCGTCTTTGTTGGCTGCTAATAAAGAAAAAATATTAGAAGAAGCCACTTTTGCGGCGATTTCTGGGGCAAATTTTATTCATATTGACGTGATGGACGGGATTTTCGTCCCTAACGTCTCTTTTGGGATTAATGTTCCTTGTGATATCGTTGATCCTAAAGTCGGTCATCCTTTTTTGAAAGACACCCACTTGATGGTTCATAATCCAAAAGATGTCGTTTCTTCTTTTGCCAAAGTTTCTGATATCGTTACCTTCCATATTGAAGCCTCTGAAAATAAAGAAGAGATTTTGCGTTGTCGTGATTTGATTCGTGAAAAAGGCTCCAATGCGGGGTTAGCTATTAATCCGAACACTCCTTTAGAGAATATTTTTGAATATCTAGGGGAATTCGACTTGATTCTTTTAATGACGGTTATGCCAGGGAAGGGCGGTCAGCCTTTTGATCCGAATGGCTATGATAGGATTAGGCTCTTAAAAAAAGAACTGCTCAAATTAACTAACCCACCGGTTTTAGAAATCGATGGTGGAGTCAACGATAAAACTTACCAAGAAGCAATATCTTCAGGCGCAGAATTGCTTGTGGCGGGATCATATCTCTATGGGCACCCCGATTTCGTAGAAAGATTGAAAAAAATAGAAGGAGAATGATATGTTTTTTCTTTTCCTTGTCATTTCTATTTTGCTTCCGGTTATCTATTTGACAATTTCCTTCGCCTTTAACAAAAAAGACGATTTCGATTTTCGAAACCATTTTTCTTATGAAATCTATTTAGGAAAAAGCAAAGGCGTTTATTTCCTGTTGAGGGTTTTATCCGCTTTAAGCGTTTTGTCTCTTTTGCTTTCCGGGATTTATGGCCTTTGCTCTTCTGATTTATCTAGTAATGACACCACTATATTTTATAGCGCCATCATTCTTCTTTCTTCAATCTCCGCTATAACGATCTTCTTTTTAGGGTATGTAGATTTGTCTTATTCCAAAATCCATCTTGCTTTGTTTTTATTAGGGGAAGCTTCTTCAATTGTGCTCTCTTCTTTGCTAGCTTTCCAATATATTGCCGTTTATCAAAGGGTTGGAGAAGGGAAATTTCTTATAGTAGGGGTTCTGTCTTGTCTTATCGGTCTTTCTTTGCTTTGTTTGATTATTAATCCAAAACTAAAAGATTGGGCGAAATTAGAAAAGAAAGTCTATAGCGATGGGCAAGTTAGTTTCATCCGTCCAAAAAGATTTGTTCTTCCTTATAGCGAATGGCTTCATTACGTTTTGGCGGTTTTTTTGAATGTGGTTTGTCTCTGTGCGGTCTATTTTGTGTCTCTTTATACGAATATTTAAAAAAAGGCAAATAAAAAACCAGCTCGCGAAGAACTGGTTTTCATTTTCTACTTATTCAGCGGCTTTGTTTTTGGCCTTGCTGTTTTTCATCAAAGTGCGATGGGCGCGGGCAGACATTCTGACTTCGACCATTTGGCCATTGATTTCAACTTTGTACTTTTGAAGATTGACGTTCCAAACGCGACGCGTAGCACGAACGCTGTGGCTACGATTGTTGCCGGACATCGGTCCTTTTCCAGTAATTGGGCATACTCTTGACATAACTTTACCTCTACTACGCTAAAAGCGCGCTTAGAAATATATCATATTGCCATATTGAGCGCAAAGGAAAAATCAATAATTAGCGTTTTTTTGTCATTTTTCTTTACCGATTTTATCTTTTCTTCGGATTTTGAAAAAAATAGTGTTTTTCGAAGCGCTTTCTTTTTACTGTGATATACTAATTCTAATTTATAACGACCGCCGTAACAGGAGGAACATATGAGCACAAAGATGGCCGCAATGATCTTAGCGGGTGGTAAAGGAACCCGTTTGCAAGCGTTGACTAAAAAGCGCGCAAAACCTGCAGTTTCTTATGGAGGAAAATACCGCATTATTGATTTCCCTCTTTCCAATTGCGCGAACAGTGGCATTCACTGTGTCGGTGTTTTGACGCAATATGAATCTAGCGAGCTGAACACCTATATCGGGAATGGTGAAAAATGGGGGCTTAACGGCAATAAATCCCTAACTAGCGTTTTGACTCCGAAACAAACCGATGAAGGCAGCAATTGGTATTTAGGCACGGCGGATGCTATTTATCAGAACATTGACTGGCTAGACAGGGTCGATCCGGAATTCGTTTTGATTTTGTCTGGTGATCATATTTATAGCTGCAACTACTTAGAAATGCTTAAAAAACATGTCGACAATAAAGCTGATTGTACGATAAGTGTTTATCCAGTTCCGATGGAAGAGGCTTCTAGATTTGGAATCTTGGTGACAGACAAAAACGATTGCATCACTAATTTCGTTGAAAAGCCAAAGAAACCTATTAGCAACCTTGCCTCAATGGGAATTTATATCTTTACTTACAAAGCTTTGAGAAGCGCTTTGATCGCCGATGCCAAAGACCCAAAGAGCGAACACGATTTTGGGAAAAACATCATCCCGGTCATGATGAGCGAAGGCAAGAAACTCATCGCTTACACATATCATGGCTACTGGAAAGACGTCGGAACGCTGGCAAGCCTTCATGAGGCGAACATGGATTTGCTATTATCGGGGGATCCAAACACGAATTTGTATTCCGTTCAGGGCGAAAACAAAATCTATTCTGAAGACGTGAGAAGCCATCCTCAATATATCGGTCCTCGCGCCGAAGTAAAAAATTCTTTGATTAACCAAGGCGCGGTTGTCTTAGGGAACGTCGACCAATGCGTTATCTCTGGCGAAGCTGTCATTGAATATGGGGCCTTCTGCAAAAACAGCGTCATTATGGACGGGGCTTTGATTAGAAAAGGCGCCGTTGTCGAAGACGCGATCATCGGGCCTGACACTTTGATCGATTTTGACGAAAAAGTGAACTTGGAACACAATGGCATTGCCTTGGTTGCGAACGGAAAGGCTGGTAAATAAAAATGAAAAACGTCATCGGATTGCTTGATTGCCATAATTCTCCAGAACTTGGGGCCTTGACTAGCAATAGGCCTCTAGCCTCAACCTCATTTTTGGGGCGTTATGCTTTTTGCGACTTCGCTCTATCGAATTTCTGCAACAGCGAAATCGACAATGTTGGCATTTTGGTCAAAAACCATCAAAGATCGATTCTAAAACACATGGGATCGATGATGAGCTGGGTCACCAATACCAAAATCGGCCACGAAACCATTTTCTATAATGAAAAAGGCGCTTTGAATGAAGACTATAACACCGATATCAATAATATATTGGAGAATGATTGGGTGCTTTATGATAGCAATGCTTCTTACATTGTTTTCCAAAGTGCTCATATCATCGCGAATTTAGATTACCGTCCGATTCTAGAGGAGCATATTAGAAGAGGCGAAAAAATCACTGTTGTTTATAAGAAGATTAAAGACGCTGATAGGTCTTTCAGAACCTCCCATACTTTTGATATCGATTCTGAGGGATATGTCACTAAATCCTCAAATAATACGATGGATAAAAAAGAAGCCAATGTTTCTTTGGAATCATGGATTATCAATCGTGAAGTTTTAGCGGAAATCATTCGCCGTCACAAAGAAGTCAATGCTTCCTATGGAATTAGAGAAGTGCTCTCTTGGCTCGCGGAGATTGGCGCTTATAAAATGTTTGCCTACGAGTACAAAGGGTATGCCCGTTGCTTTGATTCTTTGGAGCATTATGTCGAATACAGCTATGAGCTTTTGGACAGAGAAGTAGCGCAAGAGCTCTTCGTTCCTAATTGGCCAATCTATACCCAAACTCACGATACGCCACCAGCTTTGTATGGCGAAAACGCCGACGTAAGAAATTCTTTTATCGCCAATGGCTGCATTGTCGAAGGGGAAGTGACCGATAGCATTCTTTGCCGTGGCGTCAAAGTTGGAAAGGGCGCTGTGATTAAAAGATCAATCGTTCTTAGCCAAGTCTCGATTGGCGATGGGGCCAAAGTTGGCGATGTTGTAATCGACAAATACGCGATAATTACGGCCAAACACACCATCAAAGGCGACCCTTATAACATCATTTACCTTAAACAAGGAGCGATTCTATGAAAATCGCGATGTTTGTCAGTGAATGCAACCCATTCGTTAAAAGCGGCGGCCTTGCTGATGTAGCCTATAGCTTAAGCGTGGAGCTTGGGAAGAAAGGCAATGATGTCATAGTTGCCTTGCCTTACTATAAATCCATCAAAAAGAAGTTTGGGCTTATCGGGAAAAGAATCGGCGATTTTGATGTTTGTTTAGGCTGGCGCAGACAGATATGCAGCGTCTATGAAGTGATTAGAGACGGCATCAAATTCTATTTGCTCGACAATCTTTATTATTTCGATCGGGATAATACGTATGGCTATAATGACGATGGCGAAAGATTCGCTTATTTGGCTGTGGCTTGCGTTGAACTTCTTAAGCATTTGAATTTCAAAGCAGACATCGTTCATTTACACGATTGGCAAACCGCGATGGTTCCTTGCTTGATCAAAGAAGGACGAAAAGGCGATCCCTTCTATGAGAAGACGCATTTCGTTCTCACTATCCATAATCCAGCTTTCAAAGGAATCTTGGACCGTTATTTTCTTGGTGATTTCTTTAATCTTGGCGATGAGATTTTCGATAACGGGAACGTCCGTTTCCAAGGAATGGTCAGTACTTTAAAAAGCGGCATTATTTATAGCGATAAAGTCACTACCGTATCCCCGACGCATCGCGAAGAGCTTTTGTCTCCACTAGGGTCCCAAGGCCTTTCGGATATCTTAAAACTTAGAAAAGACGATTTTGCTGGATTTTTGAACGGTATCGACACGGTAGAGTGGGATCCTAGCACGGATCCGAACATCAAGAAGAATTTCTCAATTAGAAATTTAATCGATGCCAAGCACGAAAATCAGAAAGATTTGCTGGAATCTTTTAAAATCCGTTGGTACGGCGGCCCGGTTTATGGGCTTGTTTCCCGTCTTACGTTCCAAAAAGGAATCGACTTAGTCGTCGAATGTGGGAGGAACGCCTTACGCAGAGGGGCAAACTTGGTGATTCTTGGTTCGGGTGAATATGAATTGGAGCAAAAATTCGAGTCTTTGCGGAGAGAGTTCCCGGATACATGTGGCATTTATATTGGATATTCCGATAAATTAGCCCACAAAATATATGCTGGTTCCGATTTCTTTTTGATGCCAAGCTTATTCGAACCTTGCGGAATTTCCCAAATGGTTTCCGAAAGATATGGAACCTTGCCTATGGTCCGCTACACGGGCGGATTATGCGATACGGTAATCGGTTACACTGGCGATAATGTCAAAACCGCTACCGGAATTGGTTTTAATGATTATAATATCGAAGGTTTTGAGTACGCTTTCGAGATGTCACGTCAGCTTTATGCCAATCAAGAAGATTATTATGCCATCGCCAAAAACGCGATGAAAGTGGACCACAGTTGGAAAGCGAGCGCGGAAAATTATCTTGGAATGTATCTTGAGTTAGTGAACCGCAATTAAACTAGAATAGTCGAGGAAAGGCGATAATGAGTTACGATCATAAAAAAATAGAACAAAAATGGAAAAAGTATTGGGAGGAAAACAATACCTTTTATTGCGATACGCATGATTTTTCTAAACCTAAGTATTACACGCTTGACATGTTCCCTTATCCAAGCGGACAAGGGCTTCATGTCGGTCATCCTGAAGGATATACTGCCACCGATATCGTGAGTCGTATGAAAAGAATGCAGGGCTTCAATGTCCTTCATCCAATGGGTTGGGATGCTTTTGGTTTGCCTGCTGAAGAATTCTCGCGCAAAAACAATGAGCATCCTGAAGCCTTCACTAGGAAAAACATCGCCCATTTCAAAGAGCAAATCCAATCTTTGGGCATGTCGATCGATTGGAGCAAGGAATTTGCCACGATTGACCCTTCCTATTACAAGTGGACGCAATGGATTTTTGCCAGAATGTTTGAGCATGATTTGGCTTATGTCGGAAACATGCCAGTCAATTATTGCCCAGAGCTTGGGACTGTTCTTGCTAACGAAGAAGTTATTGATGGAAAAAGCGAAAGAGGTGGATATCCAGTCATTCGTATGCCAATGCGCCAATGGGTCCTTCGTATCACTAGATATGCTGATCGGCTAGAAAAAGATTTGAAAGAGCTCAATTGGCCAAAGAGTACTTTGGAACTTCAAAAGAATTGGATTGGAAGAAGCCAAGGCGTAGAAATCACTTTTGGAATCGAGGGCAGCGATGATACCTTTAAGGTTTTTACGACCCGTGTCGATACTTTGTTTGGGTGCACATATTGCTGTCTTGCCCCAGAACATCCTTTGGTCAAGAAATTAGTGAGTGAGTCTCAAAAGAAAGCCGTCAGTGAATATGTAGATAAAGCTTCAAGAAAGAGCGATTTGGATAGAGCCGCTTTAAACCAAAAGGATAAAGAAGGCGTTTATTTAGGTGTAAATGCGATCAATCCGATCAATGGCCGCGTAATACCGGTTTATGTCGCTGATTATGTTTTGGGGTCTTATGGCACTGGCGCCGTTATGGCTGTTCCTTCTCACGACGAACGCGATTATGCCTTTGCGAAAAAACACAAACTTCCAATGGTTCAGGTATTGGAAGGTGATATCAGCATAGAAGCTTTTACGGGCGACGCCCCTCACATCAATAGCGATTTTGCCAATGGAATGAATATCGCCGAAGCAAAAGCCGCAATTGCCAATAAGCTTGTTGAATTAGGGAAAGGCAAGATTGTCACCAACTACAAACTTCGTGATTGGATTTTCTCCCGTCAACGCTACTGGGGTGAGCCTATTCCGATGGTTCAGACCTTAGATGACCAAAAAGAGCATGTCGCCGAGGATGATTTGCCCGTCGTTTTGCCTCCGCTTGATGATTACCAACCTGCCAAAGATGGAAAACCTCCTTTATCCAAAGCGGGTGATCATTGGCTTAACACCACTTATAAAGGGATGCCGGCGATCAGAGAGACCAATACAATGCCTCAATGGGCTGGTTCTAGCTGGTATTATATCCGCTACATCGATCCGCATAACGATAACGCCATCGCTGACAAAGAGCTTCTCGATCATTGGCTTCCGGTGGATTTATATATCGGCGGCCAAGAACACGCTGTTTTGCATTTGCTTTATGCTCGCTTCTACCATAAATTCTTGCAAGATATTGGCGTAGTGAGCTGCAATGAGCCATTCAAACGCGTTTTCCATCAAGGAATGATTTTGGGAGAAAACGGCGAAAAGATGAGTAAATCCCGTGGCAACGTCATTAATCCTGATGATATTGTCGAAAATAGTGGTGCCGATTCCCTTCGTTTGTTTGAAATGTTTGCAGGGCCTTTGTCTGACGCTAAGCCTTGGAGCACGACTGGATTAGTCGGAGCGAGACGTTTCATTGAACGTGCTTTCCGCCTTGTCGACGATGATAATTTCATCTCGAAGATCTCAGACACGAATAGCGGTGAACTCGATTTATCCTATAATGCGATGATCAAAAAAGTCAGCGAAGATTATGAATCGTTGTCCTTTAATACGGCGATTAGCTCAATGATGGTGTTCGTCAATGATTGCTATAAAGCCAACTCTTTATATCGCAAATATATTGAAGGATTTACGAAAGTGTTCTCCTGCATTTGCCCATTTGTCGGGGAAGAGATGTGGGAAAAACTCGGGCATAAGAATACAATCGCTTATGAGTCTTGGCCAAAATATGACGCTAGCAAATTGGTCAAAGACACTGTCAAAATCACAGTTTCCATAAATGGTAAGATGAGAGATTTGATTGAAGTGTCCGCGAATGCTAACGAAGAAGAGATTAAAGAAAAGGCTTTAACCGAGAAAGTTAAGACTTTCATCGCTGATAAACCAATCAAAAAAGTGATTGTTGTCAAAGGGAAAATTGTCAATTTCGTTATCTAGTTTCATGAAGGAGAGCCAAAAACTCTCCTTTTATTTTGGATATTTTGACTTCCTTTCCCTCATGAAGCTTAGTTTTTAAATTTCCTGAAAAAGGAAAAATACCAATTAATGCTGCTGCTCTTTTTTTGCCGTCCTTGCCTACATAGACAGCCAAAGGGCGCACGCTTTCTTCGGTTGATGAAGGAATGATATAAGTGATATTAGCAGAATATTCTTCCATTTCTTTTTTTAAATAGGGGAAGAAACGTAATAAAACCTGCTTCGCCAATACATAAATTGAAGCGATGAAATAAATACCGATGAAAATCGTTAATAAAAGAAAGATGTGAGATTTATCTTGAAATAAAAAATAAAGACACAAGCAGGCAATGAAACCTCCTAGCAATATCATCAAAGCTATCAAAGACACGATAAACCATTTTTTGACGCCATAAATTTCCCAAATCTTCATATTTCTTAACCTTTTCTTACGATATGTATATAATACATTTGCTCCATACCTTTTGGAAAGGATGGAAGCGGAGATAGACCAAATATGTTACTTACAATTGATGTCGGGAATTCCTTGACGGATTTAGGGGTTTTTGAGGGTGATATTTTACTTCACACTTTCAAAACAAAATCCTCAACGGACCGTTCCTATGATGAGTACCGCGTTTTATTCTCTTCGTATTTATCGACAGAGGCCGCGGATTTTTCTTTTTCTCGGGTCATTATTTCGAGCGTTGTTCCATCATTAACGAGAATTTGGGTCAAAATTTGCAAGGATATTTTGCATATTCGCCCTTTGATTCTTGGTCCGGGATTAAAAACAGGAATCAAAATATTGACTGATAATCCTAGCGAAGTCGGCACTGATTTGGTTGCTGATGCCGTTGGCGCCTATAGCAAATTCGGCGGGAATTTGTTTATTGCCGATTTAGGAACGGCCAACAAATATATTTATATTGATAAAAATGGCGCTTTTTGCGGATGTGCAATTGCTCCGGGATTGCTTATTTCCATGAATGCTTTAGTGAATGGGACGGCTGCATTACCAGAAGTCAGCGCGATGATTACGCGCAGAGTGATAGGCAAAAATACCTCTGATTCCATGAATAGCGGAATTTTGAATGGAACCTCCTATGAGGTTTTAGGGTTTTTTGAATCTTTCAAGAAAGAGACTGGATTGGAGCTCAAACCTATTTTAACTGGCGGAAATTCTTTTTATGTCAAAGATTTATTACCTTCTTTCCATTATGAAGAATGGCTCTTGCTGAATGGCTTGAAAGAAATCGATAGGAAAAATTTGAATATTAACACTGAATTGGAGCAATTATGAGCACGATAAATATTGTTTTTTGGATTTTTTTCGCCGCTTTGTTTTTGGGCTACTTTGCTTTTTTGAACGTTTTGGATGGCAAGGATAATAGAAGTGGGTCAGTCTCACAGATGACCGAAGACGCTGCCATAATCGCAATCATAATCGTTATGGGGTTTGTTCCTCAATTCGGATATATCCAAGTAGTTCCTGGAATCTCATTAACCTTGCTTCATTTGCCTGTTCTTTTAGGGGCTTACAGAAGCGGTTGGAAAAGAGGACTTTTTTATGGAATCGCCTTCGGTGTCACCAGCTGGATTCAGGCTTTACAATCGGCAACTGGGCTAAACGCTTTCTTCATTTACCCCTGGGTCAGCGTATTGCCGCGTGCTTTATTTGGATTTTTAGCCGGTCTAATCTTTGCCTTTCTTAAGAAAGGTAATAAACTATATAAGAATGGAATCGCTGTTGCGGCCGTTTCATTTTTGCTTACAATCTTGCATACTGTGCTGGTTTTCGCCGATTTGTTCATCTTCTATCCGACGAAGATGGTTGCTTTCTTCTCTGGAAATAGCCAAATCGCGAACGGCATCATGATCGGCGTCACTGGCATTTTAGCTTTGGGATGCTTAGGGGAAGCTCTCCTAGGAGCGATTTTTACTCCAATTGTTGGCAAAGCACTAAGTCGAATCAGCAAGCATTAGGTTAAGGAAGGGAAAATATGCCAAATTTTAAAAAGTTAGCGAAAAAATATGAAAAAGTCGCTTTAAGCGCTTTACAAGAGGATATCAAAATCCCAAGCGTTTATGATGCGTCGACGATTAAAGAGGGACAGCCTTTCGGCGCGAATGTCAAAAAAGCCTTGGATTTTTTGGCAAAGCTTGGGAATGATTATGGTTTTAAGGTTGATAAATGCGATGGGTATTGCACAGAACTGACGATCGGAGAAGAAGGACCTTTAATCGGAATCTATGGGCATAGCGATGTTGTTCCTGCCACTGGCAAATGGGAACATTCCCCTTGGTCTCCGGTAGTGAAAGACGGAAAAATGGTTTGCCGAGGATGCAGTGATGACAAAGGACCTCTTTTAGCGTCGCTATTCGCCGTAAAATTACTTAAAGACAACGGCTTAATCAAAGGATATAGAGTTCGCATCGTCTCTGGAGGCGACGAAGAGAGAGGGTCATCCTGCTTGGAATATTATTTCAAGCATCTTCACAAAGAAGAATGCGATTATGGCTTTACCCCAGATGCTGACTGGCCTCTCATTTATGGCGAAAAGGCAATTCATCGCGCCACTTTATCATATGAAGGAAAACTTGGACCGATTATCGAGATGATGGGTGGGGAGGTCGCTAACGCCGTTTGCGACAAACTTCTTGTCAGTTTGCCTCATGACGCTAAATTCGAAGAATATTTGAAAAAGAACAATGTCAGTGCTGATATTTCTTCTAACGAAGTTTTGACGATGGTGACTTTTAAGGGAAAAGCCGCACATGGCTCAACCCCAGAATTAGGCGTTAATGCTGCCCTTTTGGCTTTTAAGACCTTGGGAGAATTCTATAAAATCGAATCTTTAAGCAAAATTGCAAATGCTTTGAAAGATAGCAATGGTGCTTCCTTTGGCGGTTTCGTTCATTCCAAAGAACTTCTCGATACCACATATAACTATGGCATTGTCCGCTATCACGAGAATAAACTAACGATCTCGGTCGATTTCAGATACGGCGAAGAAGCTGATCCGATCAAATGCTTGGAATCCTTAAGCAAGGCGAGTGGTTTAGCCTATGAAGTCACTAGCGAAACCAAAGCTCTTCTTTTCGATAAGAAGAATCCTTTGATCACCACTTTGATGAAAGCTTACAAAAAAGAGACTTTCGATTTATTCGCTAAGCCTTTCACTATTGGCGGAGGGACTTATGCAAAAGAAGCGAAAAACACCGTAGCCTTTGGCGCTGCTTTCAAAAATCATCCAGGCGATATGCACGCTCCAACAGAATACTTGTATTTAAAGGACTTTTACAAAGATATCGCGATTTATGCCCGTGCCATTTATATGTTAGGAAACCTTAAAAAATGAGAGGTCGCTATAAAAAATGGGCTGCTCCGTATTTGAGCGAGCATTCCGAAATAGTTTTAAGCTCAATCGACGAAAATGATGAATTCTTTTCAAAACCGCTTTGTTTAGAAATAGGCGGTGGCAAAGGCGATTTTGCTTTGGCTCTTACAGAAAATGAACCTAATATCAATTTGATAAGCCTTGAAAGGGATATTTCAATCGCCGGAACTTTCGCTAAAAAAGCTGTCAATAAAGGCATTTCAAATTTGCGAATCGTCCCATCTGATTTTGATGAAGTTTATGAAGAACTTCAAAAATTCAAATTTAAAAGAATATATTTGAATTTCTCTGACCCCTGGCCAAAGAAACGCCATGAGAAAAGAAGACTGACAGTTTTGAAAAGACTAGAAATGATGAATTCGTTATTGGAAGATGATGGCGAAATTCGCATTAAAACCGACAATGATGGACTTTACGCTTTTACTTTAGAGCAAATCGCGATCGGAAATTTTGAGATTATTTTTAACGAAGCTGATTATAAGGAATTAGCAAAAGACGACTATATGAGCGAATATGAAAGAAATTTCCGCGCTCTTAATAAAAATATCCACCGTGTTATCATAAAGAAAAAGGAGCAATAGATATGCATCGTTTCTATTACAATCACACAATTCCCGGAGACGTTTTATTCATTCTTCTTGAACCGAACGAAAAAGTTATTTCTTCCGTTAAGAAAGGAGATGTAACCATTTTATACGGCGAGAAAGGAGTGGTTGGCTATAATATATTCAATGCTTCATCGTACGTTTCTAATTTAAAAGACGGAGCCATCTTTCAAGAAGACCAAATCCTTTTATCAAAAGTCAACGCGGCTCTTATCAAAGCCAACGAAAAGCCTTTGGGGCCGAATTCTCAAAGTGGATATATAGTCGCAACCATAACTAAATTAGAAGAACACCCTTTGCTTGAAAAATCTTTTATTGTTACTCTTTCAATAGGCGAGAAAGAAGTTACCAGCGTTTCTTCTTATAAGAATTTGGAAGTTTCAAAAAAAGTAGTGGTAATCACCGATGGAACTCTTGATAAGTATGGAAATAAGTTTTCCTCCCATGTTGAGAAAAACATTCCAATTGATGTCCTAATAGCTTCTCCTCTTGATCTGAAACTTGAAGGAGATAATGATCAGGCTTATTTAGTAAACTTAGAAGAAGGAGTGGATTTCTTCGCTTAAATTGAGTCATTTGGCTCTTTTTTTGTAGATTTTTGAAAAAAGTCTATTGAAAATTTCATTGATTTTTTCTGTAAAAAATATTCTTTATTGGAAAAATTTCAAAAAATCGTCATAATCTTTGCCTTTTTTATTTTTTCCAATGAAAAGGTGGAAAAATTTTCATTGCTTTATCATCTTGAAGAAAGTATCTTAAAACAAACGGAGGTTTATTTATGGAGAACCTTAAGGATAGAGTCACGATATACCAAGTCGCTCAAGCGGCTGGCGTTTCTCTCGCCACAGTCTCTCGCGTCATCAACAAGCAAGGCAATGTTACCGAAGCCACAAGAAATAGAGTCGAAGAAACAATTAAGCGCCTTGGTTATAAGCCAAGCGGACTCGCTCAAGCTTTAGCTACGAATAAGACTACGAATATTGGCGTTGTCATTCCTAGCGCAAACTATGTTTATATCGCGAATATGCTTAATGGTATCAGTGAAATTGCCAAGCAAAAAGGCTTTGTCTTGACTTTGTTTACAACCTCTCACTCAAGAGAAGAAGCTTTGTCGATGATTGAAAAAGTCATTACAACTCACGTAGATGGAACTATCATTTTCGATGATGAGCTTGAAGAAAGCGACATTATGAAAATAGCTTCTTACAACGTGCCTACTATCGTCGTTAATAATAAAGTCATAGGCGAACGCACGGGCTGCGTGATGTTCGGATTTGGCGATATCATTAAAACCGTGATCAACGATTATTATTATAACCGCGGCAAAAAACCAATGACGTTCTTACACGTCCATGATGGCGGCAGAATGCTTGCCAAGGCTGAAAGCATCTTCATTGAGACGCATGAAAAACTTCAAAAGCCTTATAACATCATAAACGTCGACGATTCTTACAATAGAACTTACCGTGATTTCCTAGAATACTTCCAAAGAGAAAAAACGGGTTACTTCTTCGCTTATCGCGATTCAATTGCCGCTGCGGTGGAAAACGCCGCTACGGATAATGGCTTAAGAGTCCCTCAAGATGTTGAAATTGTTTCATTGGTCGGTACCAAATACGCCAATATCTTGCGCCCTACATTAACATCTCTTGATATTGATATGACCGAAGTCGGCAAACGCAGCATGTATATGCTGATCGACCTAATCAATGGAAATCTCAACGAAAAGAATTATAGATTTGAAGCAAGATTGACATTAAGAAATTCAACAATCCATGATTAGATAAGCTGATGAAAATCAGCTTATTTTTCTTTAAAAAGAGCCGATAATTTCTTAGTTTCTCTAAATTGTAGAATGAATTCTACTCGCGTGCGCTACGCGTGAGTGTGATTGTTGACGATTTTTTCATTATATTTATCGTGCTTTATTATGGAAGAAAAGCAGGAACAAAAAAACTTAGAAGTCGTCGATAACCAAGACAAAAAGGAAATCAGCCAAGCTGAAGAAAATGTCGCTTCTGAAAATGAAGTAACACCTTCAAAAGGCAAAAAAAGATATTTCCGTATTTTGCCATACGTTTTGGTTTTGGTTCCTTGCATAGCTTTAGGCGTTTTTGGCGGAATTGAAATCAAAAAATATTTCGGGGGTTATGAGGATGTTGACTATAATGGCATCGACAACGACTCTTTATATCCGAATTATGACAAGGTTTATAAAAAATACATAGAAGCTAAATCCAAAGGCAGCGATTTTACAAAGCTTTTAACACCAACTGAAATGGCGGAATCTGCTTTCTGTCTCATCCAAAAAGAACAAAAAGTCTTCAGTCAAGGCATTGGCGAAGCGACGGCCTCAATCGTCGATCAGCAAATTAGAAGCACTACCATTCAAAATGGCAGCCAATATTTCGAAGAATCCATTTCTCATTCTTCAATGATTGATTTGGCTGATAGGATGTATCAAGTCCCTACTGAGGATGGCAAAGATTGCAAGGTTACGATGTATGCAGGCAAAACTGACAATGGCAATGTCAATAAAGGTGTTTTTGAAGACGATGGAACTGAATATAGCAGTGCTGAATATATCGCACATATGGGCCGCTTATTAAGCACGCCTACTTCGTATATCGTTTCTGAAAAAACGGTTTTGGTTGGCGAAAAAAGCGGAAATATGTATGGCACGACCAAGGCAAGCAAGACTAACGATGGCTATACAGTCGACATCGAACTCAATGCCACTTATGGCGTCAGCGCCTATGTTATTCAAATGCAAACAATCTCTGATTTAGCAACAAAACCAAGCTTTTTCTATTGCCATTTAACCTTTGATTTGGATTCTGATTTGAATTTAAAGAGTATTACCTCCTACGAATCTTACATGGCAAAAACGAAAATGGGGGCTTCTAGCAAAGTCACTGGCAAGATGAGAGTGGTTTATGAAAGGGGTGGCGATTATTCAATCCCTTCTTTGAACGAACCTTGCGCTTATAGGAGCGAAATGTGATGGAACACAATTTGCTTAAAAAACTTTTCGTTCTTCTTTTGACCATCTCCGGTTCTTTATTTGGTGTGACTGACAGTTCGTTTGAAAAAGCGCCAAATGCCCAAGAAAACAGCCAAAGCTCTTACAAAAAAGGAAATGCGCTAGATGATGACTCTTTGCTTAGGGCTATAAATAGCCAAGTTGAAGATGGCGTTTCTTTTTCCTCTTTGAATTTCAAATATATTGTGCCGGTTAAAACAATCAGCAAAGAATATGAGGATGGTGAAATTAAGAAAGATGAAAATGGAAAGGCTATCTCAATATACAAAGATCAAACAATTGCAATCAATGATGGAACGGTAAAAATCCGCAAAGACGAAGACACTTTGTATTTCAGCGCATCTTTGCCAATTAAATACAACGAGCAAAGCCTTGTCACTTTCAACGCTAATTACGTCAATAATATTTTGTACGTCGATATCGTCGACACTGATACTTCCTTGGATAATTATGCCTTCAAATATAAAATCGGCATTACCAAAGGAAGTTCTTCTGATGAATTGTCGGAGCTTATCGATTACCTTTACGATTTAGTTGATAAATATGGCTCGATTTTGGATTTGGGTTTTGTGAGTAATGTTGATGCCTCTTCGATTTTAGGCATCACTTCAGAAATAAGTCATAAAACTTCTTTAAAGATTGCAGAAACCGTCGAAAGAGATAATGGAAGCTATGATTATGCAATTTCTTTGCAAATCGGCGATATTTCTTTACCTCTCACGATTAATTGCCAAAGCGATGGGACTTTGCTTGGTTTTTCCATTTTTGATTCGTATGGAAATCCTATCAAAATATCTAATAGCGACAGAACTTCGAAAATTTATTTATCCTCAAAGTCTTCTAGCTGTTCTGGCTATACTGGCGTGAAGCCTTCCGACGCCGACAAATATGAATCTCTTATCAATATCGAAAATCTTTTAGGAAGGTTATACCCTTTGATCAACGAGCCTTCTTTCATTGGAAATGGCTCCTTCTCCTTAGAGCATGTCGTTTCCAAAAACGATGACGGCACCGCTAAGACAAAAGAAACCGCCTCTTTAAGCGTGGATCTTAAAGCTGATGTTTCAAATATTTTGAACAATAAAAATTTGAGTTTTACCTCAGTGACCTCCTTACCAAACGCTATTTCTACGAGTTTTGGTTTCGACATAAATACTAGCGACGATGAAAGAAGCAGTAAAACGACCCATCGCGATTTGTCTTTGGATCTGTCCAAAGAGAAAGATGAAAACGGCGATTATCTTGATTTGGGCTATGCTTATCTGACTACCGATGCCTTGGCTACTAAGATGGATTTTTTCACTTTGGATGCCATGATCGGAAAAATCGTCGATATGATTGATTTTGACTCCAAGAGCTCTTTGCGTGGTTCGCTAAATGAAGGGGTTATCAATGACATTAAAGGCGTGACTAATAAAATCGGAATCGGGGAAACCATAAATTCCTTGCTTGACGCTTATTTGGCCATGACGGGAGAAGAATCTGCGCTAAAGAGCTTAGAAAATGGCGAATACGAGAAATTGCTTTCTATGATTTCTTTTTTTGGAAACTCTTCCCACGAACTTGAAAACATCGATGGTTCTATTGCTACCATTAAAACCATTGATATTGTTTTGGATTTGTCAAAAATCGCTTTAGAAGGAACTGTCAGCGTCTCTCTTTATGATGGCAGCGCAAAGAACTTGGCTGGCTTCTCTTTAAAGGGCGTTAAATTTGGGGATATTTCCATATCTGGAGACTTATATTTCAGAGAGGCGAAAGATTTGGTGGTCGAGCCAGCTTCGACGACTTTGGAAAGAACCTATCTTAGAAGAGTGCCTGATTTGTTTGATGGGTTATCCTCCTTTACCAATAGCAAGAGCGCTTCATTCTCTATGTATGGGTCGATGCTTTCTAGCGATGGCTCAGATGGTTTTGAAATTGAAAAAGGCAATGGCAGCATTTCTTTTGATTTAACTAGCAAAAATGGTACTGGCTCCATTATTTTCAAGGATCATAAGAGCAGCGGAACCACTCAAAATTATCGTTTGGGGATCGATGTCAAAGAGATTTACGAAAACGGTCATATGCTTTCGGACCAAAGCGATATGTATTTCATGGTCAATACCCCTGAAAGTGGGGCTGCTCCATTGGTTGGATATTTCAGCATCGATTCTTTGAACGGCATCCTTTCATTGCTGAAGGCTTTCTCTAAGACCGAAGATGAGCAATTCACCAAATATCTGACTTGGATTCAAGGCGCTGAGGCATCATCTTTGATTTCTAAAGTAATCAACGGTAATCAAATCAATCCTTTATTGGCGAGTGGGGTCGTTAAATCACTTTCCAATAACGAACTTAGCAAAGAAGTGAATATCGTAATCAATGGCGAGGTTTTAGCCCTTGATAATGACTTGACATTGAAAATTAATTATGAAGGTGATTGTTTCTCGTTGGATGGACGTAGCGAAAACGTCAATAGAACAAAAGGTAAGATAACCTCTGTCAACGTAAAAGTCGTTACAGGTGGCAAAAACATTGATATGACTTTCGATTTTGAAGATTATCTAGCCCCTGGAGCAACTATCGGAGATAGCTATAATTGGAATGCGTATTCGTATGGCTCTCTTTTCAATGGCGGCGAAAACGGAATCCATAACAAAGATAATTACACCGATTGGAGCAGCATCCAATTCTTGCTTCAATATGTTTTGAATAGCTCTTTATTAGGGAGAGGGGAAACATATCAATTCGCTAGCGATGGCGTGACCGCTTCAATGAGCAAAATCGAAAACGCCAATTCTTATTCAACCTATCATTTGAATTGCGAAATAAAAGTCAAGGCCAGCGTAATCGGAATTACCATCGATACAATCACTTTAAAACTCAATCTTTATGTATATTTGAAAGGCTCGACCGTCAAGGTATATGGAAGCTTAGAGACTCCAAAGGTCCTAATAGTCAATGGTTCTAAATTCGTTTCTTATTTTGCCTACGAGACTGACGCTTCCAATCCAAAAGGCACAATGTATATAGAACGTTATAAAGGTGGAAATAGCAATGGGCTTCATAAAGTTTCCGGATCTGATTTCACCTCAAACATCGCTGATTGGATTGTTGGCTTTATGATGGGGCTATTCGAAGGCAGCGCGATTGACTATGATACTTTCCATTCTTCTAGCTCTTCGTCGAACTCTGACCCAATTTATGTTGAAAAAGTCTTTACGGGAAAATCTTTCAATTACTCTAAAGATGAAAATGGCAATCCTTCATGGAATGACATTGCCTTGGATGTCGGCGCTTTAGGTTTAAACGAATTAAGCGGAAATGTCTCAGCTTCCATCAAAGGGAACGCCAAAGCCAATTCTTTGTCTTCGATAACTTTGTCTGGATCGATCAAATATTCTGTTATTACCGCGAATATCGAAGAAGGAAACTTTGTTTTAGAGAACGTCAATGGCAATGGCGAATATAGCGACGCTTGGGGAGAGGCTACCTCGATTTCTAGTTATTCTTCGATTGGCAATGGGGCTACTGGTTTTCAGTATGTTAAAAATAGAGTGGAAGCCGGTGGCGAACGCTCTCGCTTGCCAGGCGGATCTTTTGCGGGTACATTCTCTGGAACCGATCGTTCAAACAACAATATCGTTCTTACGGTGAATTATGACGGAAGTGCTTCCATTAAAAAGAATGGGAATGGCTATTTCGGCTATTCTGGCGATGTCACAATCAAAGCGGAAAACTGGGAAGAAAAGACATTGACAGTCTACGTTAAAGGTAAGGAAAAATGGTACAATGTCAAGACAAAAGAAGTCACTTATTATTTAGTGAAACAAGCTGATGGAACCTATAAAGATAAGAACAATACCGATGGTTTAAGTTTGCAATATCAAATGAAATAAAATCTTTGCAAAAAGCCGTTATTTCTTTAATTCGCTAATTTGTAGAGAGGATTCTCTAATAATAATTTTTGGGAGAGGGGGCACTTGATTTTGAAGTGCCTAGAATGATATGCGGTGAAAGAGAGCGACAAGCCTCTTTCGCGAGAACAAAACATAATTTCGGAGGGAAGAATTATGCGTAAAATTATAAAACACCTGAAACTTTGGAATGGCTTAAAACTTACCGGTTTTGGTTTTGCTACAATCATGGCGACGGGAACTATGACTTATTTTATTGCTCCTAGCACCAGCACTTCGAATAGCTCAAATTCCATTAATAACAATTTGAATAACGACGATAATGGCACCACCCATGGCGATCTTCTTTTCGCGAATATCGCCGGTATAAGCAAATTGACCTTAAATGATTTCAATGCTGAAGTTAAGCTGCCTGAATCATATGGGTCTAACCACGTTGGATTGGACGGATCTTTATCCCTTTCAATGCCAACTTTGTCAAATTTGGCTTTGAATGTTGATTCAACGCTTACTTACTATGATTATGCCGACTCTTCCAAAGCGTCCGTTCAAAAGGATTTAGACCTCACTTATTTAGGGGAAGAAAAAAATCTCTATCTTTCTTTGACTGATCATAGCGATAAAAAAGTCACATATAACGGTGACAGCAGAATTTCCGGCATCCGCTACGCGGTAGAAGGAACTGATTATGATGATTTGATTGATACTATCGTTGATGTGCTTTCCGCCTCTCGCTTCAGCGTCTATAGCTCTTCTTCCTCCACTAGCGCTGTTTCTTCCACTTCTTCTATGGCCTCTCTCATGACTAAGGTCAAATTAGAAATTACCGAAGATGATAATCAAGATTATTTGTACACTTTCAAAATTGATTTAGGGAAAGAGAATTTTGACCCAATCGTTTTAAGAATGTCCTCTGACGAAAGCTGCAATCTCACTGGCGTATGGACTGATTCGCCAATCCGCATTCCTTTAAATGCCGCGAACAATGAATATTGCGAAATTAGCTTAACCGCCAATAACGCCAATACGACCGGCACCAACGTTATCGAGGCTCCGGCCGATGCTGCAAGCTATAGTCGCCTCATCAACAGCACATCCTTGATGAAAAATGTTTTCAGAATCGTCGACAAAGAAGCTTTCTCTTTAGGAATTTCTGGTGATATTATTCATAAATATGATGAGAAAGAAGTGGTTTCAGCAGATAGCATCGTCTCCAAAGAGGACATTAATGAAATGCTACATCTATCCGCTGACTTTGCTTTGGATTATCCGAACAACAAATTCGATTTAAAGCCAGCTCTCTCTGCTTCTATCGATGATAAAAAATATGAATATGCTTTAGGCTTGTCGCTTCGTCAAGAAGAGGAAGCAAGCAATCTCTATTTTGATTATTCCGCGAATGGAGTTGATGTTTCTAAGCTCAATTTCACGAATGTTATCGCGATTGATGAGCTTTTGGGGACTCTCAAAGAATCCTTTGACGGTTTAACTTCCAACGCCGATATGTCTAAAATTAATTCCGTTATCAATTATTTCACCAAAATCACCGCTGACACAAAAGAATTAATCACTGGCAAATCTACTCTAGAAGGCGAAGGGGCGCCAACCAATAACAATGTCAAAGAAGGCAGTACTTATACTGACACCACTAATAACGATACCTACACCTTCAGCAATGGCGCTTGGGTTAAAGATGCCATTACTTTGCTAGATGAGATCAAAGCTGGCCATTATCAAGGAGTCTTTGATTTATTAAAAGGTGTCTACACCAATGATAATATCGTTAGCGTTGTGATTTCTTTGGAACCCTTCGGCTTAGGAGATGACTCCGCAATTACTTTGACGCTTGATGGTAATGAAACATCGAGCAATCTTCTTTCCGTTGCCTTAAGCGATTTATCTTTCAGCGACTTCACCCTTTCTAACCTAGTGATTGTGGCCAACGATCTAAAAGAAGATTATTCTTTTAAGACAATCGACTCATCTATCTATGCTTCCGTGAACAATATGCCCGGTCTTTTTGATGAATTCGGCACGATTGCCGACTCAAAGAAAGCGGCCTTGAGCTTGACTGGCTCTTATTCCAAGGGAGTTGGCGAAAGTTCTGCTTTATCAAGTTTGGATTTTGATGGAAAGATCGCCTTTGACGCGAATGACTATTCCCCAAGCGCTAAAGTGAATTTGACTTTGAATCAAAATTACAAGAACAAAGAATCCAAAAACGTTGTCCATTCCTTAAAAATGGAAATGGGCGATACTGTGGTTAGCTCCGACACCGTTGCCAAGCACGATTATTTGACGAAGTTTGCCTATCAATCCAAAGACGTTGATGAACTTTCTTCTTCTGAGAAAGGCGGACTCTATGGCAAAGGTTATATCTCTAGCATCTCTGATTTATATGCTTATTTAAGAGGCTTGTTAAGTGATGAAAAAGATACTTTAAGTGATCGTATCATTAATCCTATTCGCAATTTGTCTACCTTAATCGCACTTAGCGAGACTAACGAAACCGTTTCAAATGATAAAGTGGGAACGACCTACTTTGATTTCTTAAAAACTTCCTATATCAGCGGAATTAGCAATGAAGTGCAAGGCGAATATGAAATCATGACTTTCTCTTTAAATGGCAAAGCCTTCAATCTTGATGGCGATATCGACATCAAAATGGTGCGCTATGCAAATAATGGCGAGTTGGAATCGATCCGTATTGACAATCTTGATCTTGGAGATGGCAAAGCGCTGAGTCTCGCCTTAAAGATTCATGATTACGATTCCTTAAGCGTTTCTTCTTGCCCAGAAGAAAGCGAGAACCTCAAATATTATGATTTCTCAAGCTTAGCTACTTTAGCCAAATTCGGATTGAATACTGGGCTTACCCAAACATCTTATTATTGGAAAGGAAGTCTCTCCTTGTCATTAGGCCAATTGCATGGTGTCTTGGATGTCAATATGAATATTTATCTCAAAGTAAGTGGTTCATCCTTTAAGATGCTTGGAGACTTCGAACTTCCTTTGATCCCCGATGTCAACGGCCCAACGGAGAATCTCTCCAGCGGTTTGCGTGAACTTGCCGGTCTTGGGACAAGGAAAGTCAGTTTTGCTTACGATGCAAAAACCGATTATTCGTCTAATACCAGCGATTCTAAAATTTATTTCCATGGCGTCAGCGATGTCAAAGGCTCTACTTTCGATACGGAAGACTACGCTTCGTTCGATATGATATATTTATTGAACCACGCTGATGATGTCCTTCTTGGCTATGTTCTTGATTTATATCCCTCTCTTATCAAGAAGGGCAGCACTGAAGAAGACACATCTGAAGTTGCTTCTTCTAACAATGTCGAAATCAATCTAGACAATGAATACGATAGCATCATCAAAGACTATTCAGAGCCTGGATATGATAAAGACGGGACTTGGAACTTAACTCTTGACGCCGCTTCTTTGCTTGGGGTCATGGATATTAATAGCGACTCCTTTGATTTCTCAATGAATGCCCGCCACGTTGGTTTAGTTACCTTAAGCGCGACGACTAAAGATAACCTTCTCAGCTCATTGGACCTTAATCTTAAGGTATACCTTGGCATAAATCTCCAAGCTGCTATCTCCCTTGAAAACGCCGATGTCTCTAAGAATGACGATACTGGCAAATATTATAGCGAGACTGCAGATGAAAAGATTTCTGGTGATTCCTCCGAGTTTGCTCATTTTATTGAAAATTTCAGCAATTTCAGTATTAATTCTGTCGTTTCAAAACAGGGAAAAGCAACTGAATTCACAACTACAAATTCTTGGATTTTAGACAAAAACGCCTAATTTGCAAAGATTTTGAGCCTTATCGAAAGATAGGGCTTTTTTCTTTTTAAAAAAAAGTGGAAAAATTAGCACTCACTACTTGACAGTGCTAAAAAGTTGATTAAGATACATAGCGTATCCATTAAGGAGGTTACAAAAATGATAAAACCATTAAATGATTATGTGCTAATCGAGAAACTTCCTTCCGAGAAGAAAATCGGTTCGATAGTTCTTGCTAGCGAAAAGAAAACCGGCAATATCGCCACAGTGGTGGCGATTGGTCCTGGAGTAAAAAACGAAGAAGGCAAATTGATTGAGATCACCGGCTTTAAAGTCGGCGACAAAGTCATCTTCAAAGAATATGCCGGAACCGAATACGAAGAAGGAGACCACAAATACCTTCTTTTGAAACAAGGCGATTTGCTTGCTACCGTTGATTAACATTAAATCTTATTAATAAGGAGTATTACTTATGGCAAAAGAAATTACATTAGGAAAAAATGCTCGCGATGAAATGGTGAAGGGTGTCGACACTCTTGCTAACACCGTCAAAGTCACCTTAGGACCCAAAGGAAGAAACGTCGCTTTGGATAAGGGATATGGCAGCCCAAGCATCTGCGAAGACGGTGTTTCCATTGCTCGTGAGATCGAACTTAAAAATCCTGTCCAAAATATGGGCGCTAAATTGGTTTATGAAGTTTCTAACCAAACAAATGAAAAAGCCGGCGATGGCACGACTACTGCGACAGTTTTAGCTCAAGCGATGATCCATCGTGGCATCAACGCTGTTGAAAAAGGCGCTAATCCGGTGTTTGTTCGCGCTGGTATGGAAAAAGCTGGCAAAGAAGTGGCGAAAGAGCTTTTGAAAATCTCTAAACCGGTTGTTTCTAACGAAGACATCCAATCCATTGCCACCATCTCTTCCCATGATGAAGAAATCGGCAAGATGATTGCTAACGCCATGGAGAAAGTCGGAAATAATGGCGTAATCACCGTTGATGAAAGTAAAACCAGCGAAGATGAATTGGTTGTTTCCCAAGGTCTTGAATATGATAAAGGCTATATCTCGCCATATATGGCAAGTGACCGCGAGAAAATGGAAAGCGTCTTGGAAGATGCCTATGTCCTTGTCACCGATATGAAAATCAGCAACATTCAAGATATCATTCCAATGCTTCAATCTGTCGTTGATTCTCATAAGCCATTGCTTATTGTCGCTGACGATTTAGAAAGCGAAGTCACCTCTACCTTAGTCCTCAATAAACTTCGTGGCACATTCAATGTCGTGGCCACCAAAGCCCCAGAATTCGGAGATGCCCAAAAAGCCGCTTTGCAAGATATCGCGATTTTGACTGGCGCCAAATTCTATGCCAAAGATCTTGGAATGAATTTGAAAGATCTTACTATCGATGATTTAGGCCATGCCAAGAAAATCATTGTCAAGAAAGATTCCACTACCATCATCGATGGCGAAGGCAAGAAGAAAGATATTGAGGACCGCATCGCTGAGCTTCAAGCACAATACCATATCGCGAGTAGCGAATATGACAAGAAAGGCTTGTCCAAACGCATCGCCAAGCTTTCAGATGGCGTCGCTGTCTTAAAAGTGGGTGCGCAAACGGAAACCGAATTGAAGGATAAAAAACTTCGTATCGAAGATGCCTTGAATGCTACTAAAGCGGCTGTTGCCGAAGGCATTGTCGTTGGCGGTGGCGCAGCCTTAGCCAATGTTTACAAGACTTTGCGCGCGACTTTGAAAGATGAGAACCCTGACATTCAAAAAGGTATCAATGCCGTTTTAGATTCTTTGTATGCCCCATTGCGTCAAATTGCCGATAACGCCGGATATGATGCTGATGAGATTGAAGAAAGAATGAAAAATAGCACCGACAGTCTCGGATTTGATGCCGCCACTGGCAAATGGGTCGATATGATCGAAGCTGGCATTGTCGATCCGACCAAGGTCACTCGTACCGCTGTCTTGAATGCTTCAAGCATCAGCGCCTTGTTCGTCACTACTGAAGCTGCAGTCACGGAAATCAAAGAAGAGAAACCAGCTACCCCTTCAATGAACCCTGACATGGGTGGAATGTACTAATAAAACGATAAAGTTAAGGAGGGTGCAAAACCCTCCTTTTCTTTTATGTTCTTTTACTCGAATTTAAATTTTAATAAGGTAGAATATCCTCTTGGAGATGAATGATATGGAAAACATCATTGAAGACTTAAATTACAGAGGATTGATTGAACAATACTCAAACGAGGAAAACGTGGCTAAAATTCTTTCGAAACCTACCACGATTTATTGCGGCTTTGATCCGAGCGCATCCTCAATGCATGTTGGCAACTATGTTATGATTTCGTTACTTATGCGTTTTCAAAGAGCGGGGCATAAGATTATCGCGGTCGTTGGGGGAGCCACGGGAATGATTGGCGATCCTTCAGGAAAAAGCAAAGAAAGAAATCTTCAAACGAAAGATACCCTTGCTACGAATACTGCCGCGATCAAGGCTCAGCTTGAAAGATTTTTGGATTTGTCCGACCCAAACAAAGGCGAAATCATCAATAACTATGATTGGTTAGGAAAAATGCAAACTTTGGATTTCTTACGCGATTATGGCAAATACTTTCCTATTAACTACATGCTTTCAAAAGAAATCGTTTCTTCAAGGCTAGAAGCAGGCATTTCTTTCACTGAATTCGCTTACCAAATTTTGCAATCAATCGATTTTTATAAATTACACCATGAGAAAGGCGTTTCAATCCAAGTAGGGGGGAATGACCAATGGGGAAATCTGACAAGCGGTCTTGAATTGATCCGTAAACTAGATGGCGACAAAGAAGAAGCGGAAGCAATGACTTGCCGTTTGATCACTAGGAGCGATGGCAAGAAATTCGGCAAGAGCGAGAAAGGGGCTTTGTTCTTGAATAAGGAATTAACCTCCCCATACCAACTCTATCAGTTCTTTATCAATACCACCGATGAAGATGCTGTTCGTTATTTAAAGGTATTCACCTTCCTTTCTCATGACGAAATCGAAAACATTGCACGTGAGCATTTGGCCAATCCTGGAGCGCGTATTGCTCAAAAGAAGCTCGCCTACGAAGTCACAAAAGACATTCATGGAATTGATGCCGTTGAGGAAGCGCTTAAAATGAGCAACGTCTTATTCTCAGGTGAAGTCAATACATTGAATGAGAAAGAAATCGAAGAGCTCCTTGGCTCTTTGAAAATGAAATTGGATGGCGATATCAATCTGACTGATTTGCTTATCAAGGTAGGCGCTGCCACTAGCAAAACCCAAGCCCGCACTTTCATTAGCCAAAATAGCGTTGCCGTTAATGGCGAAAAAGAAACCGATCCAAATAAGGTTTTTACAAAAGAGCAAGCGATGTTTGGGAAATATTTGGTTGTCAAACGTGGAAAAAAGAACTGGTATTTAGGCGAATTCTAAAAAATAAAATAAGAATTGCTGAGATTTTGGAGGCTATTGCCTCCTTTTTCTTACTAAAAAAGCGAACTATTTTAAGTTCGCTACGAGAATTATCCCAATTTGAACGGGAATCATTAATAAATACAAATACCAAAGATTCTCGAAAGGGTAATAGAAGTAGTATTGGAGGTGAAAGGCAAGCATCAACGACCAAACAAAGCAAGATAAGCAAACATAAAATGAAATATTCCTTTTCCAGAAATGATGGCACATTAACGATGCCAATAAGAAAGTGGCCGGTATCGCCCAAACAAAGCTAATCCATAGATCAGGCTCACGATGATTAATAACGTTTGTGATATATATCGCTCCGGCCACCGCAAAAACAAAGCAAACCATTAAGGCGATTAAAATGAATTGGTTGCTTCTGGCTTTGAGGCTTTGATTCATGGTCTTTTGAACTTCAGTTGGCTCTCTTTCAGTGACAAGATAGTCCAAGCTGACACCAAAAAAAGATCCAAAATCAATAAGAACATCGACGGTAGGTATGGCTTTTCCTAATTCCCATTTGGAAATGGATTTATCGCTGTAGCCAATTTGCTCCGCTAATTCTTGCTGAGTCAAATGGCGAGATTTTCTTAGTTCCTGAAGATTGCTTCCAACAATTTCGTTTAATTCTCTCATACTTGTTATTTTAGCTATTTTCCTTATTCAATTAAAGAAAAAGAGCCATGCTCGATGGCTCTTTGCTACTTTCTTTGGCTCTAAATTACAAGAGACGGTTGTAGTATTCGATGATTTGGGCTTCAGCGATATCAGCTGGAAGTTCATTTCTTTCTGGAAGTCTTTCAAACTTGCCAGCGAATTTGTCAGCGTCCAATGAGACATAGGCTGGGATGTTTGGTTTCCCTTCTAAAGATTCTTTGACGACCTTTAATGGGGATTCTTCCTTCAAGGTGATCACGTCACCGACTTTGCAAAGATAGCTTGGGATGTCGACTTTCTTGCCGTTGACCAAGATATGGCCATGGTTGACGAGTTGGCGGGCACCAGCACGGGTACGGGCAAAGCCGATACGATAAACTAAGTTATCAAGACGGCTTTCGAGAATGCGGAAGAAGGCTAAGCCGGTAACGGTGTCTTTTTCAGCTTTCGCTAAAAGGAATAAACGGCGGAATTGACGTTCGTTGACTCCATACATTTGGCGAAGCTTTTGCTTCTCAATCAATTGTTTGCCATATTCGGATGGCTTTCTCTTACGATCTTGGCCGTGTTGTCCTGGGCCATAAGCGCGTTTCTTGAGTTCATCTCCGCTTTCGAGAGTGCTGAAACCAAGGCGACGGGATAATTTCCACTTGCTTCCTGTGTACTTTGACATATTTAAATTGTCCTTTCTTTGCCTAAACAAAGACTATGGGGTGATTTCTCTAACCCGGGTGTCATTCTCTATTTTCGGTCCTGTAGCGTGGACTTACTTTTTTAACTTGAGTGACGTCAGGCGGCTAGATAATTACCTGCTGCTCTATTTACGCGTGTAGAAGTATATTGATTTACAGGGTTTTCGTCAAGCAAAATCGATATGTTGAAGGGACAAAATAGCGAAAATGTTCATAATGTTTAAAGAGACAGCATAATCCTATTTGCCATCTTCTATTTTAGAGCCGAGAAAACTACATTTTTCTTTTAAATAAAGAAAACGATTGTTTGATTATGTGCTATTATTTTTAGGGATGTTTTTATTATGAATCTCGGTTTAATCATTACTCTAACCACACTTGGAATTTTGCTCTTAGCTATTTTGGGCGTTGTTTTATATTTTGTGGTTTTTAAACAATGGAAGCTCAAAAAAGATATTAAATCCTTAAGAACAAAGTTTGAAAGGAGCCACGGAATCCTTTTTGGTCAAGATACTCAGTACATTAGGCGTTTAGAAGCGATTTCTTCCACCAATTTGGTCTATGTCAATGATTTTGGTGAATTCAAAAGACTATATAGGGACATTTGCGAATATTCTGATAATAATGCCTCTAACTTATTGATGAGCCTTGAAGATATGGTTTCCGAAAGAAGATTCAAAGAAGTGAAAGCGGCTTTGCCCAATTGCAAAAAAGAAGTGGATGATTTCGAAAATTCCGTTACAAATTTGGACAATTCTTTGCGCCGAAAGTTCAAAGAAGAGGAAAATTGCCATTCTTTGGCCTATGAGCAAAGGGAAAGCTTCAGGCAGGTAAAACAAGAATATCACGCAAAACAAAGCGATTTAACTTTGGTCAGCCAATCTTTGGAAACCGTTTTTTCAAAAATCGAGATGCTTTTCGAGAATGTCGATACCGATATTGAAAATGCAAGATATCTTGACGCCAAGACGCTGCTCGCTAATGATATCGCCCCGGTTATTTCCTCATTAAGCAAAATCATGAAGAAACTGCCATCCATATGCATTTCTTTATCGACTGTTTTACCAGAAAAAATCATGCGGTTGAATCGTCGCTATAACGAATTAAGCGAAGAGAAATATCCATTAGCCCATATCATAGCCAAAGAAGACATTGATAAGATGAACGACCAAGTGAAACGTTTGTCAAACCAAGTCCAAGGGCTGAATTTAAAAGGCGTAGACGAAACAATTGACGCGATTACTAGATCCATCGACGAAGACATTCATAAATTTGAAGAAGAAATATCCGCTAGAGCTGTTTTTGAAAGGGATTGCGACGATATTTCAGGAGAAGAAACTGCCTTGCAAGGTACTTTTATCAATCTTTGCCATGCTCTTCCAAAACTTAAGAAAATTTATTTGATCGACGAAGAAGAGCAAAAAAAGATCGACGAAATCCAAGAACTTGTAAATAAAGCCGGCGCTAGCAAGCGTGGTCTTGATGCCTATTCAAATAGCGTACCTCGTCAACCTTACACCGTTCTTGTGGCGAAAATGAAAGATTTGGAAAACAAAAACAATGAAGCCAAAGAAGCAGTCTCAGCGTTAGAAGATTTCCTTTCCTCTTTGAAGAAAGAAACGGAGGAAGCTTTTAGCGATTTATCAGAATATTATATTAGTCTCCGTAACTGCGAGGTGACGGTCAGACATATTAATATCCCTGCAATTACCAAACGTTTTGGCGATATTTTCACTTCTTTGCATAGCCAAATAGATGATTTGAACGCTTCCTTGAACGCTGTTCCAATCGATGTTAAAAAGATAAAAGAAGACCATGAAAGACTTAAATCTTCTGGCGATGAAGTCTTTAGAAGCGTCGAAAGCGTTTCAAAAGATCTTGCTTCCGCGGAAAAAGCCATTGTGAAGATGAACTCCTGCCGTCGGAATTCCATTCAAGTAGATAATTTGCTCTCACAAGCCGAACGTTTGTTCTATAGCGGAGATTTCAAGCACGCCAATGAATCTGCTCTTGAAGCTCAACGTGCAGCAAAGGAAATTGGTTAATGATTTATTTCGATAATGCCGCAACAACTCGCCCATATCCTGAAGTAATCTCGGAATTCTCTTATGTTTCGAGCGCTTTTTTTGGCAATAGCGAATCCAATCATTTTATCGGCAGAGAAGCAAGTAAAAAACTTGAAGAGGCTCGCAAAAAAGGCTTAAGTTTGCTCAATGCAAGTCAAACCCATAATCTTCTTTTCACAAGTGGGGCGACCGAATCTAATAATCTAGCTTTGAAAGGCGTTGCCATCCAATACCAAAATAGGGGGAAGAAGATTTTGGTTTCCTCTCTTGAACACGCTAGCGTTTATCGTCCTTTAGAGGAACTAGAAAAACTTTTTGGTTTTGAAATCATAAGGCTCAAATCCAATAAGGATGGTCAAGTTGATTTAGAGGATCTTTCCAAGAAGATTGACAAAGACGTGATTTTGGTCTCAATCATGGCAGTCAATAACGAAATCGGATCGAAAAATGACCTAGAAGCGATTTCCAAAATTGTCAAAGAATATCCAAAATGTTTTTTTCACGTTGATGCTACCCAGGCTTTGGGGAAAATTGATTTGCCAATATCCTTGATTGATTTGCTTTCCTTTTCTAGCCATAAATTTGGCGGCATTAAAGGCAGTGGAGGCCTCATTTACCGTAAAAACATTAAATTTATGCCAATTTTAGCTGGCGGAGAACAAGAAAACGGGTATCGTAGTGGAACGGTTAATTTGGCTGGGGCCGTATCTTTGGTGAAAGCTTTGGATATATCTTTGAAAAACAAAAAAGAAACATACAAAAAAGTCAAAGAGATATACGAATATCTTTGGAACTATTTTGCAGACAATCCAGAACAATACCTTTTGCATAGCAAACCTGTCTCTCCTTCACAAACCCCATTTGTTCTTAATGTGGGCTTTGCCAAAAAGAAAGCTTCGGTTATCGTTGAGGCTTTATCCAATAAGGAGATATATGTTTCTAGCGTCAGCGCATGTTCCACGAAAGAAGCCCATGCTTCGGCGACATTATTGTCTTTGGGGTATCCTTTTGAAGAGGCGGAAAATAGCATTCGTATTTCTTTTGGTTCAGCGAGCACGTTAGATGAAGCAAAGATATTTGTAACGGAATTAGAAAAAATAATGAAAGAGGTGGTGGACAGATGAAAGCAGAAATGATCATGGTGCATTATGGAGAACTTGGCACCAAAGGCGATAACCGCAAATTGTTCGTTAACCAATTGAATAGAAATATCAGATTGGCTTTAAAGAGTTTTGAAGGGGTTAATATCTCTAGCGATCATGACCACACCTATATCTCCTCCATGGGTGATAACGAAGAGGCTATTTTAAAAAGACTTCAAGATGTCAGTGGCATTCAACGGCTTTCCAAAGTCTATAAAGCGAGCAAAGAGATGTCTGACATCAAAGAAACCGCTTTGGAATTGATTAAAAGCGAAAGCGGGAAGACGTTTAAGGTCGAGGCCAAAAGAGCCGATAAAACATACCCTTTGGATTCGTATGGCATTTCTCGACATGTCGGCGGCTATATTTTAGCGAACTCCTCTTTGAGCGTTGATGTTCATAATCCTGATATTCGTCTTTCAATCGATTTAAGAAAGGATGCCACATATTTATCAAACCATAGTTTCCATGGCGCTGGTGGATATCCACTTGGAATGAATGGCAAGATGATGATGCTATTAAGCGGAGGCATAGATTCCCCTGTTGCTTCATATGCTTTATTAAGAAGAGGGATTAAAATCGAGTGCATTCATTTTGCCGCCCCGCCTTATACTTCTAGCGCGGTTTTGGATAAGCTTGAAGACATCATCAAAACCCTCAGCGTTTATCAAAATGAAATCAAGCTGAATGTCGTTCCCTTCACAAAACTTCAAGAAGCGATTTATGCGAATGTCGATGAGCCTTATTGCATCACCATCATGAGGAGAATGATGGTGAGAATCGCCACCGAATTAGCAAAAAAACATCATTGTCTTGGCATAGCCACTGGCGAATCCATTGGTCAAGTGGCCTCGCAAACATTGGATTCGATGATCGCGATCAATGATGTCACCAATTTTCCTATCATTCGTCCTTTAGCCACATCTGATAAGATTGACATTATCGATACATCGAAACGAATTGGCACCTATGAAATCTCTATCCGCCCATTTGAAGATTGCTGTACCATCTTCAAACCGAAGAATCCTAAAACAAAGCCAAGACTCGAGGATTGCTATGAATATGAGAAGAAGTGGGATTTCACTTCAATGGTGGAAGAATGCCTCGCCAACGTTGAATCTTCACTTTATGTCGATGGCGAAAAGAAAATATTCAAGGATTGATTAACAAAAAAAGCTCGCCAATGGTGAGCTTTTTGGTTTCTTTTAAGAATTAGTCAGCTAAAGCTTTTTTAGCGGTTTCGCATAAAGAAGCGAAAGCGGCTGGATCGTGGATGGCTAATTCGGAAAGCATTTTGCGGTTGATGGTGATTCCGCTTTTCTTCAAGCCGTTCATGAAACGGGAATAACTGATGTCGTTTGCGTGGCATCCAGCGTTGATACGTTTGATCCAAAGTTTACGGAAGTCGCTTTTGATATCACGACGGGAAACATAGGAATAACGGAGACTGTGAAGAACTTGCTCCTTCGCAGTTTTGAATAATAAATGTTTGCTACCAAAATAACCTTCGGCGCGGTTTAAAATCTTCTTGCGACGGGCTCTGGTCGCGACACTACCCTTAACTCTCATGACATTATCCTCCTATTACTTAGCCTTGAAGTTGATCATGTCACGGATACGTGGCATATCGACTGGTGCCATATAAGTCGCAACAGCTAAATGCTTTCTTTGTTTGCGGGTTTTTCTTGGGGCAAGGTGACCCATATAAGCGTGTTTTCTTTTGATTTTGCCAGTGCCAGTGACTTTGATACGCTTCATCAAAGCTCTGTTACTCTTCATTTTTGGCATAAGTTTTCCTCCTATTTCTTTTTGATTGGTGCCAAGATTGAGTTGTACCATTTACCTTCCCAATATGGGGCTTTGTCGATGGTGGACACCTCAACGAGCTGGTCAACAAATCTTTTCATTACATCTTCTCCGACTTCCTTGTGAGACATTTGGCGTCCACGGAAGACGACGCAGACCTGAACTTTGTCTCCGCTTTCTAAGAATTTTCTTGCTTGGCGGGCTTTCGTGTCGAGATCGTGTACACCAATTTGCGGTGTGAGCTGGATTTGCTTCATCTCCGTCTTTTGCTGATTTTTTCTTGCTTCTTTGGCAGCCTTCTCTTTTTCATAGCGAAGTTTGCCATAGTTGCAGATTTTGCAAACTGGCGGGTTGGCATTTGGGGCGACGCAGTACAAGTCGAGATCGTAGCGCATTGCCACTTCGTTGGCAGCTCTAGAACTCATTTTGCCTAATTGTTCGCCATTAGGGCCGATGACGAGCACTTCTGGATAACGGATGTGCTCATTGATTGGATCGAAGCGTTTTTCTGGGCGTCGATTGTTCGGATTGATGTAAGCTATAATTTGTTCCTCCCTAGGAAATAAAATAGAGCGGACAATCCGCTCCAACTCTCATGAAATACCTTTTGTTTAGGTAGCCATATGCCAATCTTTTCGAAGATCTGGCGAGTCTTGCGAACTGCTTTCTACTTTATCGACGCGTTAATTATCCGCTTTATTTTTCTAGATACAAGCCTTTTTTGAAAGAAAAAACGGTGTATTTTTGCGATTATTCAAAATTTAGGGGGAGCGCTTATTCGCTGATTGGAATGACATAACCATTTCAATTAAAAAATAACTACGATAAAAACTAAACATTTTAAGCAATACTATTCACTTTTTTTCTTAAAAGTTTTATATTTAGTTATCGGAGATTCTCATATGATCGACAATCCTGTTGTTCGTTATGCTGTTTATGATACCCCACTTGGCAATGTGACTATTGTTGCCACCAACCGCAAGATAAGCGGATTGCTTTTTGGGTCTTTTGATCCTAATTACGCTATAAACGAAGAGAATATCGCTCTTTATGATGCCATTGTTGAAATCAATCAATTTTGCTATGGCCAAAGAAAAGATTTCGATATCAAGACATCTTATTCGGCTAGCGATGAGGAAAAGCTTGTCTATGATTATGTTTCTTCTATTCCTTATGGGGAAACTAGAACAATTGAAAATATCAAAAAAGCCACAAAACTGAATGAGAATCTTATTTATAGTATCTTGCTAAAGAATCCGTTGCCTTTGTTTATTCCAACTCATCGTATTATAGATAGCAAAAAAGAATCGGTTGTCTTCACCGGAGAGAACGCGGAAATCGGTAAGCAACTCCTAGCCTTAGAAAGAGGAGAGGGGCATAAAGTTTATACCGAAGGCAGCTATAAAGATTTATAAAAGGGGTCACCCCTTTTTTCTTTTAGTGTGCGTAAATATAAATGGTATGTTTGAAAATCGAGAATTAGAAATGCCTTATGAAAAAGAATTAAGGGTAAAAAAAGAAACTTTTCGAATCCAAAGAAGAGGAGAGCTTTGCTTCTTCTTGTAACTTCAAAAGAGCGTTAGAGATTAAATACCTGAAGTCAATGTCGAAAGTGCCTTTCGAAAAAATAGTAGCTCATTCATAGATGTTCTTATGGGACCGAAGCGTTATTTTTGATTGGTGGAGAAAGATATTTTAAAATAGCGATGGATAATTAATCTATTTCGGAGAAGATGATATTCCTTTTAATAGCGTGGTTGTCAATTCTAGAGGCAACAAAGTTATTGCGTCTCCTCTAGAAGCGCGCAAATCAAATGTAAGTAACTTAGGAAGGCGGTTATTTAAAGCCAAAATAGACGCAGATACTACTATGATAAATCTATCCGCGCTGCCAAAGGTCACTTCCTATATAAAAGAGAGAAATCAAACCAACAAGTTTGACAGGGCTCTTTTCATTTTTGAAAAAATATGAAAATTCCGTAATTACGTTATTGAGAAGAAGAAAAAGTCTCGCTATAATATTCGAGCCGAAAAATCGCGGCAACAAGTTGGGGCATTAGCTCAGCTGGGAGAGCGCGTGCTTTGCAAGCATGAGGTCGTCGGTTCGATCCCGATATGCTCCACCAGTCTTGTTTAGATGGCTCAGTAGCCCAGTTGGTTAGAGCAACCGGCTCATACCCGGTATGTCGGCGGTTCGAGTCCGCCTTGAGCCACCATTTAGGTAAAATAGGCTTGGTAAGATGTATCAAGCCTTTTCTTTTTGCTAAACTGAATTTAACAAATTTATCAATAACTTCAATTAGAGTTTTTACTTTTGTCTCTTCTTTTGTATAATACTAGGGCACAAAACGCGGACCATTAGCGCAGCGGTTAGAGCACACCCCTTATAAGGGTGGGGTCGATGGTTCAAACCCATCATGGTCCACCAATAAGTGCACGGAGAAATACCCAAGTGGCTGAAGGGACTGGTCTTGAAAACCGGCAGTGGGGTCACACCCAGCTGGGGTTCGAATCCCCATTTCTCCGCCAATTTGTTATGATGCGAACACCATACTTCCGTAAATATGGGTTCGTTACTATAGACTGCTTATAAAAATTTGATAAGAAGCAAAAAGCTCACTCTTAACGGAGTGAGCTTTTTAGTGTCTAAATTCCAATAATAATGCCATGTTGTTTTTCGCTAGGTTTAGTCTTTTTTGTTTAATGGTTTAAATACGATTGGGCATTTTTCTTTATCGTTAGTTTTTGTTGATTATATTGCGATGACAATTTGCATATTTGCAAGCACGATTTTCAATATTAAAAGCACATTAAAAATGATCGATTTTAAATATGATCTTGACTTTCAGATAAAAAGAAACGGAAGAAATTTGTTGGGCGACGAGATTGCAAAGATTTGGTTTGTCTGAACTAAAAAGCAGCCAAATTAGGCTGCTTTCGTTTTGAGATTTTCGTTCCCTTAGGCTTCTCTGTACGCTTTTATTATTTTATTATTAATTTTCCAAGCGTGCATCGTTATAGCAAATAAGGAGCCCGCCTTCGTATTTTGAAAACGCGCAGTCGCAGCACACTGGTTGCGTGTAGCCTTTAACTGATGGATCGCGCTTGAATTCCCAGCAATTATTAAACGCTGTTACGACAGGGCGCCCATTTTTGTAGCAAGTTCCGCCGGCGACATTGTCTAATTCGTCATCAGTGATTTCTCCGCCTTTATTGAGGAACGCTTGGACGTCGCTTGCAGTGGCATCACAATCATTGGCTTTTAAGAAATTGTTGATTTCTTCTTCACTTTTTAAGGAAGCATATTCCTTTTTGAGATCTTCGTTTTCTGAGACCTCTTTGTATAATTCATCTAATGTTTTCATTTTTCTTTCCTCCGAACTGACGATATTTTATTCGAATTACGCAACCGAAACGTAACTAGAAAGCAATATTTTTCCTTTTCGCCAGCAATCAAAAGACATCCTAAGATTGCGATTAATTTCCTTTTCTTTCCTCGTTATAGCAAAGAAGGAGCCCATCGGTATATACAGAATATATGCAATCGCAGCAGCCAAAGCCGCCACCATCCCTTTTGGTTTTTTTGGTTGATCTGAATAAACGGCATTCATTAAAAGCCGTGACGACTGGGCGATCATCTTTGTAGCAAGTTCCGCCAGCGACATCGTTTAATTCATCGTCATCGATTTCGTGGCCGTTTTCTAAGAAAACTTTTAAATCTTCTGCGCTTGCTTCGCAATCATGCTCTTTCAAGAATCCATTAATTTCTTCTTCGTTTTTTAAAGATACATACTCTTTTTTGAGATCTTCGTTAGAGATTACCTCTTTGTATAATTCATCGACTGTTTTCATGTATTTTCTCCTTTTTATTGAAATTTCGGATTGATTAGATCAATCCCATATGCATTCACATTCATCAACCCGTTTGCCACCTTTGTAGCAGCACTGATGGCATATTGTCATTTTTAAATCAGAGTCGGATATGTTTTTTTCTAATTCTTTTAAGATTTTCAATAAGTTCCCCCTTTGATATTCATAATGAAATTATGCATTTTTTCTGTATCCAAAGCGTAACTGCCTAAAACTTATTGGCGATTTAAAATCAATAGACGTTTCAATTAAGCTAAAATGATGTCATGAATTATAGATTCGTTTATGAAAGCCCTGCGAATTTTCCTTCTTTAGTGATGGAAAGCGATGGCGATTTCTTAACCGGCTTATATTTTCTCGATTCAAAGAATGAAAGGGAAAATCAAGATGAATTTATTGAGAAATGGATACCTATATTCGATGAGACTAAAAAATGGTTAGACTTATATTTTGAGGGCATAAATCCCGATTTCACCCCTAAATATAAACTGATAGCCAAAACTGATTTCCAAAAAGAAGTGCTAGAGATTATAAAAGGCATTCCTTATGGAAAAACAATAACATATGGTGAAATTGCAAAGATTATCACCAATAGAAGAGGAATCAAAAGAATGTCTTACCAAGCTGTTGGCGTGGCCACCGGCTCCAATAAGCTTTGTCTTATAATTCCTTGCCATCGTGTCATTGGGGCGAAAGGGAATTTAGTTGGATATGGCGGAGGAATCAAAAACAAAATCGCTCTTTTGGGACTTGAAGGCAATGATATTGGGACTTTCTATGTTCCTAGCAAAGGCAACAAATTATGAAAAGGTGCAAGTGGTGCAATGAGAATAACCCTCTTTATGTTAAATATCACGATAATGAATGGGGGATTTTGAATCTAGACGATCATTATCTTTTCGAGATGCTCATTTTAGAAAGCTTCCAAGCTGGGCTTTCTTGGGAATGCGTTTTAAATAAAAGAGAAGCTTTCAGAAAATCTTATGATGATTTCGATATTGATAAAATCATTCATTATGACAAGACTAAAATTCATGAGTTACTTTCTAACGCAAAGATAATCCGAAACAGAGCGAAAATTGA
>CAVAYV010000014.1:0-2236 GCA_963593015.1 bacterium
AGGTCTATGTCCACCAAAACGGCAAAGTTACCGTAAATATCGATATTTTCGGCACTAGGGCAAGTATTGAGAGCGTCGATGATGTCCTAAATAGTGTTCGTACCGAAAAATTGGAACTCCGCCATTATAGAGATTACGCAGCTATTATGTTGCGTTTTTTTCTTAGTCCAAAGCAAATAACAGTTTATTAAATAGCGCTTCTAGAAAACACGTCATGATGTAATGTGACCATTTTTGTTAGTTTTTGCAGTTTCAATATCGAAATAGCCATAAATCATGGTTCTTTTTAAGTAATGTACGCCTTTATATCTTCAAAAGATAAGGAATGTAATCGGTAAAAAGTGAAATTACACAAAAAACATCTAATAGGAATGTTGAATCGATGTCGTTATTTGTCTTCATGTGGATGAACCAGAATTTATTAGCCTAATCGCTTTTTGATCTCCGCCTTCACTTTGTCCAAATTGCTACAAGTCAAGATTGGAATTAATCGATTTATTTCATCAATGCCCCTATCCCACCACTTGAATTCAAGCAGTAATTCAATTAGCTCATCGTCAAAGCGCTTTTGAATCGCTTTTGCGGGGTTACCAACGACCTTTGTATATGGCGCAACATCACTTCCGACAACGCTATTGGCGCCAATGATTGCGCCACTTCCGATATGAACGCCTGGAAGAATCAGAGCGTTTTGCCCAATCCAAACATCATTTCCGATAATGGTGTCTCCTTTTATGGGCATATCGCTCTTTTTAGGTGGCAACATCTCCCATCCCTCCAAAGTATAGAAAGGAAAGGTCGAGACAGCGTTCATCTGATGGTTTGCCCCATTCATCACAAACTCAACCCCGGCAGCGATTTGGCAGAATTTACCGATGATGAGTTTGTCATCGTTCCATTCATACAGATGCGAAACATGTCTCTCGAAATCCGAATCGGCAATATATGTGAAATCCCCAACGATGATATTCGGATTTTTGATTGTGGGCTTAACGTATATTTCTTTGTCGTAGCCTGCAATCGGATGGATTGTATTGGGATTTGGACGCTTTCCATTTTTCATATTAATTTCCTCTTCAGATTCTGATTTGCTGCTCTGCTTAGATTATTATAAATATCTTTGAGCTTTTTTGGCAAAGAGCCAATAAGCTAAAGGAGGCATGAACCATGAGGTAGATCCTACACTTCGTTTTTCTCGATTTATGATTAGAGATAATCCTTTAAGATTTCGCGTAGCCTCGAAAAAAGAAGGTAATGACTCTCGGAAAATAAAAAGGATCTGCCGATTGTCTTTAGGCATTTAAGCAGATCCTTGAAGAAAAAGAATAAGATTAGGAGACTTTGACCGTGATGGCTGGGCGGATACCAAATTTAAGATCGACATCTTTATAGTAGTTATTGTCATTACCGTATGTCACTAGAGCTTTGGAGACGTCTGCAGCTTCAGTAGAGGTCCAATAATATCCGTAGACAGTGTCATCAGCAATCTTAGCTCCAATAGCTTTTGCATAATCGGAGACTTTGCATTGGGAATACCCAGAGTTATTGTATCCTGATGATTCAAGAATATACGCCTTATCGTTCAAGTCACCAGAAGTATATGCTTGAAGATAAGAGCTACCTTTGGAAAAGACGGCATTATAGAAAGTGTCAGTAAGCCATGTTCTCAAGGTAGAATTCTTATAGACATTTCCTTGACTAGTCGTTGAATTAAATTTTTGATTATCAAGAACAATGGAAGAAACAAGCGAATATTCGTCATTGCTAGAAGAAATGATCTTCCATTCGATTGGCTCCACCTTGAACCAATAGCGACCATCCATATTTATTGAACCACCGTCGCTAAAAGAGTCATAGTCGGTATCCGGTGTAGCTTCCTCTACTTTAGAGTAGTAGGTTCCGTTTAAGAGATACCAGCCATTCGATTCAGGGTTAGTTAAGGCATTCAAAGAAGCGATTGTGGCTGTATCAGATACATGGGTTTGTGGGTAATAGCCATAAAGGACACTATCAATAGATGTTCCTGAGGTATAGGCAGACGTATTTTGATAGCCACAAATTGTGCAATTGTATCCAACAGATTTATCAGCGCTATTTAGATTCAATGTATTTTTAAAAGTATGCGCGGTGAATCCGACTTTCTCCTCGCAATTAGAGCAGCTCTTCCAGTGTCCAGTCGCATCTTTGGAGTAGCCGTCATTCAAGGCATGGATGTGCGGCGTGACCAAATCGTATG